>JBALXF010000452.1:0-2943 GCA_036961085.1 Psychromonas sp. | reverse complement strand
ATGATATTTAAATAGGTAAGTTTGAAATTAATGAATAAATTTGCAACACAAATTAGCAACAACCTTATTTACTTCCCGCTCTTATGGATTAGCACTTTAATGTTTGGGATCGAGAAAGGGGAGAAAATACTTTTAATAATAGTCTTGCTCTGCGCATTATTATCGTTAACTATTAATAAATTTTCCATCGTTAAATATAATTGGAAAAACTACCCCTGGATAAAGTATCTCCTCTTTTTAGTTTTATTTGGAGTTATTTCTCAACTAATACATGGTTTTGGTAGTCGAGAGCTTAGAGCTCTGGAAACTGCCGTCATATTACTACTTTTTTTAGACCTCACAAAAATCAAGATTCCTTATATTGCTTATCTATTACTTGTGGGTGCAATTAGCGCTCTCGTATTCACATATTTCTATCTAAACATCCAACCCACCGACAGACGTCTTTGGCCCGTCAATGCGATACCATTCGCTTCATATATAACCTTAATTATTGGTTGTTCTATTTTATTAATCCGTCACGCACAGAATAAAATGATTGCATGTATTTTAATATTAGCGGCAAGTATCGGAGTTATAGCCTTAATTCTCACAGGGAGTCGGGGTCCTATACTTGCATTAATCTGTACTGTCTGTCTGATATTCATTTATTTAGCTATACGTGGGCATATAAACTGGAAAATAATAACCATCGGATTGATCCTGATAACTCTAGTCTCAGTTACTACTTTCACCTATATACAAAAAGAATACAGCAGAACGATAAACGAAATAACTGCAATATCACAAGGTGACCTGCAAACATCTATTGGGTTAAGGCTTTCTGTATACGCCATTGGCCTAGAGTTAATTAAAGAAAAGCCGCTGTTAGGTCATGGTAAAGTGGATCTATCCCTTCGATGGGATCAAATGCTTAAAAATAAAGAAATAACGCCTCTCGAACGTCAAGTACTGAGTTGGAACTTTCACAACGACTTTATAGAAAAAATTGTTACATCTGGGATCCTTGGGTTGATTACCATGTTTTTTTGGCTAGGGATGCCTATCGTATATGGTATAAGGGAGCACAGAGAACACTTGCCATTAGTTAGTGCCCCACCGCTACTTTATTTTTTTGCTAGTATGACAGACACACCTTCAACAAATGGAAGTAGCTATGTCACTTACTTAATTTTTACAGGTATAATTTTAGCTTGCCTGATAAATAGTAAAAAAACAGGTAAAATAAAAGAACATTCGCGTGCCTAACCATCTAAAAAATGACACGATAAATAGGTTTAAGTAATGAAAATTTTAATTATTGGTCCATCTTGGGTAGGCGATATGGTAATGTCGCAAACACTCTATATCGAGTTAAAAAAATTACACCCTCACGCATCCATTGATGTATTGGCGCCTGCTTGGTGTAAACCGATTTTAGAAAGAATGCCCGAGATAAATGAGGCAATTGAAATGCCACTTGGTCATGGTGACTTTGCCTTTTTTACGCGCCGTAGCTTAGGAAAATCACTAATCGCAGAGAATTATGATCAAGCCTTCATTTTGACCAATTCGGCTAAATCAGCACTGATTCCATTTTTTGCAAAAATATCAAAACGCACAGGTTGGAAAGGCGAATCTCGTTACGGCTTAATTAATGATATGCGTAAAAATCGTAAGTCATTTAATTTAATGATCGAGCGTTATGTGGCCCTTGCTTATAAAAAAGAGAAAATGACTGGTTCGGGATGTTTAACTGAGTTGCCTAAACCATCATTGAACATTGATAAAGTTAAGCAACAGCAAGCTTTGGATGCATTCTCTCTAGATAGAAAACGCCCTATTATTGGTCTTTGCCCTGGCGCTGAATTTGGCCCCGCAAAACGCTGGCCAACCGAACACTTTGCAAGTATTGCCAATACATTGATAGGCAAGGGTTATCAGGTGTGGTTATTTGGCTCGGCAAAAGATAATGAAGTGACACAAGCAATCAAAGATTCTTTAAACCAAGAACAACAAGCACACTGTAGTAACCTAGCTGGCAGCACCAGCTTAATTGAAGCCATTGATTTAATGGCTGCTTGTAATATTGTGGTCAGTAATGATTCAGGTTTAATGCATATTGCTGCGGCTGTTGGGTGTAAAGTTGTCGCGCTATACGGCTCGACATCACCGGGTTACACGCCACCTTTGAGTGATACCGTTGAGATATTGCATACCGATATTGAGTGCCGTCCTTGCTTTAAAAGGATCTGTCCACTTGAGCATATGAAATGCTTAAAAGAGCTAACGCCCGATCTAGTGATAAATGCAATCAATCGTCTAGAACAAATTAAAGTAATACAATGTTAACCCGTATTTTTTATACTTTACTTCTTTTTTTGGTCTCTCCTTTATTGCTTTTTAAGCTCTATCAGAAAAAACAGGGGAAACCTACTTTTGGCAAACGCTGGATAGAGCATTTTGGCTTTGTTACGCCACTCTCTAATAGGCAAACTGCCCCTATCTGGATACATGCAGTGTCGGTCGGAGAGTCAATGGCCATTGCTCCAATGGTTAAAAAATTAAAAAGCCGCCACCCAACAATACCCATTATTGTCACGACGACCACTAGCACCGGTGCAGAACAAATAAAAAAACTAGGCGATATTGTTGAACACCGCTATATGCCAATTGATTTTACCTGGTGTATTAACGGCTTCCTTAAACAGATAAAACCTCAGGTAATGTTAATAGTCGAAACGGAGCTTTGGCCGAACACCTTAAACACGGTACATGCTATAAATATCCCTATCCTGATAATTAATGCACGTTTATCAGCTCGCTCAGCAAAACGTTATCAAAAATTAAAACCTGGTCTACCTCGTTAGAAGTAGGAAAGCCCGTCGCCACTAAATAATTACGAGAGAATGTATGCGCCTAACACCCAGTAAACAATCCACTCATTTAAAAACAGACTGTATC
>JBALXF010000451.1:0-2944 GCA_036961085.1 Psychromonas sp. | reverse complement strand
TGTTGGTGTTTTAAAATTTATAAAAAGCATTTTAATCTCATTTGGAAAAATATCTGTGTGTACCTTAATGTCGATTCTTTTTTTCTTTGATGAAACCAAAAAATATAAATGGTTTTTTAGGGGGATACTGCACATTGGTACCTTCGCAAAATTATGTGGTAAAAAAGAAATTATACTTTATTAACAGAAGGTTATTTATGCTGAGTGCTCACAATCAAGTGGTCGACGTGTCGATTATTATTGCAGCTTGGAACTCTGAAACATTTATAAATAAGGCTATTGATTCTGCATTAGCACAAGTTGGAGTGACAGTTGAAATAATCGTTGTTGATGATTGTTCAACAGATAATACTTGCGCAGTAGTATCCGCATATTTAGATTTACGGGTTAAGTTGATTCGTTCACAAATTAATTCAGGACCTGGTGGGGCTAGGAATTTAGGTTTGGCTAACGCTAAGGGAAAGTGGATCGCTATTTTGGATTCAGATGATTACTTTTTACCTACGCGATTACAGGAGATGTTACTACATGATGATGGGAAAACTGAGATCCTTATTGATGACCTATTAGAGCAGCAAGAAAATTGCGATAAATTGACTCCTTTTTTTCATAATGGAGAGTTACCCGTTGGGGAATTAACGCTATCCTATTTAATGGTAACTAATTTGATTTTTACTGAGCTAAAGTCGACTGGATACGTTAAACCATTATTTCTTAATGCTTTCATTAAACAAAAACAGATTCAGTATTGGCCTGATGTCCGAATTGGAGAAGATTATTATTTCTTAGCTAGCTGTTTATCTCATGGGGCAAAAGCAAAAGTATTAGCGCTTAGTCTCTATGTCTATACTATTCGCTCCGCTTCAATCTCGGGAAAATTAACTGTAGAGCATGTTGATAAATTAATATCTGCTGATCAAAAATTTAAGCAGGTTTGTAAACTCAATATACAGGAAAGTGAAGCCTTAGAATTCCGAAATCAGAATATTTTGCGTGCTAAAAATTTCATTATATTGGTTAATAAAATTAAAAACAAAGAGTTGTTTTTTGCTTTGGGGCATGCTTTATCGCATCCAAATGCAATAGGATTATTGTGGTTACCTATACGTAAGAGGATTATTGGCAGGTAACTCATTGAATAAAAATGGATGTTTTATTTGGAGGTTATAAGTGAATATACTAGTAGCAATACTCACACAGGGAGTTAGGGATGATACTTTTGAGCAATGCTTGCAGAGTGTCATCTATCAGCAAGTGCCCCAAAACAGCAAACTTGCGCTTTTAGTGGTTGAAAATAACCCTGAATCTTTATCAAAGATAAAAAATGTTATTAAAAAAAATAACGACTTGAATGATATTAATATTTACCACTCATTAGAAACTGTGCCTGGTATTCCTTTTGCTAGGAATAATGCGCTTAATTATGCTAAAAATAATGGCTATAGCCATCTAGCATTTATAGATGATGATGCTTTTGCGCAGAAGAACTGGTTGATTGAGCTATCCAAGGATTATGATAAATTCGATGTCAGTGGTGGGCCGCAAAATGCGTTATTCCCTAATGATACTAAATCATTCTACCGATTAGCTAAAATTTATAGGGAACGTAATTTAAAAGATAATGCTTCCATAAAATGGGCCGCTACTAATAATATATTAATGTCAGTTGCAACCTTAGAAAAATTAAATTTAAAATTTAATGAGTCATTGATACATGGTGGCGAGGATAAAGAATTATTTTTACGGGTTTCAGCCCTTGGTGGCAAAATTCACTGGCGTGCAAACGCTATTGTACAAGAAAGCATTGTAGAAAGTAGGCTATCCATTAAATGGGCATTAAGGCGAACATTTAGAATGGGAGCGACAGGTTATCTTATTGAAAGTTGCACGCGCTCTACACCTGAGGTATTGGCAATCTGTATATTTAAAGGCTCCGCATATATCGTAAAAGGAATTGTTTCATTGGTGCCATTTACATTAAGTCGTCATTATTCACCATTAGATAGTTTTTGCGATATTACACATGGCTTAGGGTTCTTCTATGGTATTTATTCAAAGGGGAAAATTAAAGCCTATGCATAAGCAGTTTACTTAAACCTGCTAATATCATGGCTTAGTTGATTGTTTATCGATTAAGTGAATATGAATGATACCTGTTTTAGATAACAACATATATTGAAATAGTGGAGGTGATTTTTGAAATATGCCTTCATTAATTACTCTTAGTCATAAATATTAATACTTATCTTTTTGCTTTTAAAAGGAATTTACACTGATGATAACAGTATTTTTTGTCTCTATTTTTTGTCTTTTTTATATATATATTCTTTTCCCTGCCATTATTTATTTTCTTGGCAAAATAAAAAATCAACATGTCCCATTAAATTGTGGTGCAGGCGATGCATCTATTGTTATTGTTGTCCCTGCACATAATGAAGAGTCGGTAATAGAGAAAAAAATTAAAAATCACCTTGATTTAGACTACCCGAAAGCAAACTATAAAATTTTAGTTATCTCTGATACTTCAACAGATAATACTTCTGACATTGTTCGAAACTATGTCAATTCCTATCCTGACAAAGTTGAGTTATTTGAAGTGTTTGATGGCTTAGGCAAAACTAATGCCATTAATAAAGCCCTTAAAAATATACAATGTGACATATTAGTTTTTTCTGATGCCAATGTTTACTTAAAAAGTGATGCGCTTTTACAAATTGAAAAATGTTATCAGGATGAAACAATAGGCGGTGTTGCCGGACAGCTCAATTATACAAACGCCGAAGTGGAAGGAGCAGCAACATCCAATGGTTTATATTGGCAGTATGAAGAAATGATTAAAAAATCAGAATCTTTAACTGGCTCAATGATGGGGGCAGATGGTTCGATTTTTTCTATACGCCGAGAGTTATTTCATGAATTACCGTTACATGTTCTTGATGATTTT
>JBALXF010000450.1:0-2972 GCA_036961085.1 Psychromonas sp. | reverse complement strand
TTGACGGCCTAGGGCAAGTACAATACCAATTGGAAACGAGGCAATAATACCCACTGCGGCCACTAAAATAGTGAGCATCAAACCGCCCCATTTTTCAGTTTCGACGACTTCAAGACCGAACCATCCACCACTAATCAAGATGAAGCAGACGAATGGAAAAATTAATATTAAAACCGCTTTTAGTTTGATATTAGTTAAATATCTCATTGAAACTAAAAATGAAATAGTGATAAAAGCGACTAAATTTGGACGCCAGTGCAATGCTTCAGGGTAAAACCCATAAATGAATTGATCAAATTTTTCTATGATAAAAATCCATCTTGCTCCTTCGTTTACTATCTCTTCTTTAGTGCCACTCCATGTTGCATCGAAAATCATCCAATCAAGCAAACCAGGGATAGTCGCATAAATAACGTAAATACCAAATAAAGTTAATAGGCTATTTTTGATATCAGAAAAGAGATTTTCGCGTAACCAGAATACAACACCTTTATTAGTAGAAGGTGCTGCTTTCGCTTCTTTAAACGTATAAACAGCCATACTATCTTCCTTTTATTTCCATTTTGGCATTAACCCAGTTCAGCAGTAATGAAATTACAATACTGAATGTTAAATAAACAGCCATGGTCATTAAAATTATTTCAATTGCCTGACCAACTTGGTTAAGTGTTGTCCCAGAAAAGAGCGTAACAATTTCAGGGTAGCCAATCGCGGTTGCCAGAGAAGAGTTTTTCACCAAGTTTAAATATTGATTAATAACCGGAGGGATGATCACTCGTAATGCTTGAGGTAAGACCACTTTGCGTAAAATAATGTAATCTTTCAAGCCTAATGATTTAGCCGCTTCTTTTTGACCTGAAGGTACTGCTTCGATACCGGCACGTACTGCTTCAGCAATATAAGTAGCAGTATAAATACTGAGTGCAAAAATTAACGCTAATAACTCCGGAATAATGGTTAATCCACCTTTGAAGTTAAAGCCTTTTAAAACTGGATAGTCAGCTGAAATTGGCTGACCACTAATAAAGTAAACAAATAATGGTGATAAAATAATAATAGCCAGTGATACTTTTATTAACGGGAATTCTTGACCCGTCTGATCATGGCGTTTAATTGCCCACTTAGCTAAAAAGACCACACTCACACAAGCAATAATAAAAGCTATCAGTATGAAAATGCTGCCATTTTCGAAAATGGGATCAGGTATTATTAATCCTCGATTGTTGATAAATACAGATTCAAAATAGGAGATACTCTGACGTGGACTAGGTAATGCGGCTAGCACCACGTTATACCAAAATAAGATTTGCAACAATATCGGAATATTACGGAAAGTTTCGATGTAAACCATCGACAATTTGGCGATCAAATAATTGGAAGATAAACGTCCAACACCGATTAACAAGCCTAATACTGAAGCGCAAACAATACCAATAACTGCGACCAGTAAGGTGTTTAATAATCCCACAATAAAGACATCTAAAAACGTCGATGTACTATCACTAAAAGGGATCAATGATTGACTAACACCAAACCCTGCCGTGTCACCTAAAAATGCAAACCCTGTGGTAATGCCCCTTTTTTCGATATTGTCGAACATATTACTGGTGAAATATGCCGCGCAGAGAATTACAGCGAGTAAAGCGAGTACTTGAAAGAAGATTGAGCGATTTCTGGGACTATTTAACAAACCGCTGGAAGTGGGGGGGAGTTGTGATTTATTCATATAAAGACAAGCCTTTAAAAAAGGGGGCAATGCCCCCTAAATAGTATTTCTCGAACATTATTTATAAGACAATAATTATCGAATTGGCATTGGGTACATTAATCCGCCTTTATTCCATAACGCATTGATACCACGATCAATACTTAATGGAGAATCTTTACCGACATGACGATCAAAAGATTCGCTGTAGTTACCTACTTGTTTAACGATTTGGTAAGCCCAATCAGCTTTAAGTCCTAGGTTTTCGCCTGCTTTACCAGAAGTTCCTAATAAACGTTTAATTGATGGGTTTTCAGATTTAAGCATCTCTTCAGCATTTGCTGATGTAACACCTAACTCTTCGGCTTCAATTGTTGCAAACATAGTCCAACGTACGATATTAAACCATTCATCATCACCTTGACGAACGACTGGTCCTAGTGGCTCTTTAGAGATGATTTCAGGCAATACGATAGCGCTGCTTGGATCATCCATTTTAACTCTTAAACCGTATAATTGTGATGCATCAGATGTAACCGCATCACAACGACCTTTTTTGAAGGCATCAATGGTTTGACCAGAAGTATCAAAAGTAACGGCTTTATATTCCATTTTATTGGCGATGAAATAGTCAGTTAGGTTAAGCTCACTTGTTGTACCAGATTGAATACAAAAAGATGCACCGTCTAATTCTTTTGCAGATGTCACACCAAGGTCTTTGCTCACTAAGAAACCTTGACCATCGTAGTAGTTAACTCCGGCAAAGTTTAAACCTAGAGAGGTATCACGTGTTGCTGTCCAAGTAGTAGTACGAACTAAAAGATCAATTTCACCACTTTGCAGTGCCGTGAAACGCTCTTTTGCAGTCAGTGGGATATATTTAACTTTTGAAGCATCACCTAATACAGCAGCGGCAACGGACTGACAAAGATCAACATCAAGACCTTTCCATACGCCTTTAGAGTCGGTTGCAGAGAAACCTGGAATACCCGTTGAAACACCACATGCTACAGTGCCTTTCTTGACCACTTGCTCTAATGTTGACGCTGACGCTGAAGCTAAGTTAGGTACCAGTGCTGCCGCGCCTAAAATTAAAGCTATCTTTGTAACCTTCATATACATATCCTTGTTTTATTTCATAAAATTAATAGAGATTTTAATTTGCAATACAATATGTTAATGCATATCTTGTGCCACTTTTTTGTATGGAAGGTATTTCTTATTACTTTCTATCTATTCCCCCCTTATTTACTAAGGTAATTAATTG
>JBALXF010000044.1:0-11518 GCA_036961085.1 Psychromonas sp. | reverse complement strand
GTTTGTTAACCATAGATATACAAGGCATTGACAGATTTGAATTTAATAACATAGAAATAGAAGAAGATGGTCTTAAGCAAGCACATATCAATTTGTTAGTGGACTGGAAAGATATTAAAATCGCAAAAGAATATGAATTTTTGGCTCAATCATTAGAACAAATTTTGGCATTACATCCTATTTATCAGAAGCAGCTGATTAATATGCAACTGGACAGTCTCACTTGGGTTTGTCAGCGTTGGTTGGAGATATTGCCCATTTCTATCGATAAAAAATATTCGATAACACAACAGCAAGATATGCAAACTGTCATAAATTTTGTAAAAGAAATTGTTAATAAGTGATCTAAATAATAACTTGTTACGTATTAACCGCTATGTACATCCTATACTCTGAGGAATACTAATATTATGAGTGGATTGGCGTATAAAATGGAAGATAACAGTAATAATGTTAATAACATGAATCCTGTGCACTTGAATTCATTAACCGATCAAGATTTGCAGATAAATTTATGGTTGGAATTAGTCGCAACTAAGCAGGATAAACAAGCATTTGCAGCACTATTTAAGAATTTTGCACCTAAAATCCGTGCACATGGATTGAAACGTTTTGGGGTCGAAGCGCAAGCGATGGACCTAGTTCAAGAAACCATGTTTTTGGTGTGGAAAAAAGCGGGTTTATTTAATTTTAATAAAGGTAAAGCATCAACTTGGATATACACCATTATGCGTAATCATTGTTTTGATATGTTACGTAAAATTAAGAGTAAAAAAGAAGATGCCATAAGTGATGATCTATGGCCTACTTTTGAGGGTGATTGTTCCCCTCAAGACACAGACCACTTGCAGTCTCGACGTTTATTAATGCACCTTGATAGTTTGCCAGCAAGTCAAAAAGAAGTGGTGAATGGTATTTATATCAAGGAAATGACACAGCAAGAATTGGCGTTACATCTTGATCTACCATTGGGTACGATTAAGTCACGTCTTAGGTTAGCAATGTCCAAACTGAGAGAAAAAATGGAGGAGTGTCATGATTAATTTTCACCCTACTCGTGAGATGTTAGCAAGTCACAGCTCTGCTGATTTGCCAGTTTCTTTAGCTGTTGCGGTAAGCGCACATATAGAAATGTGTTCTGCATGCAAGGCTTTACAAAATAACATTTTAGAGCAACAAGCTGCAGATAGCTGGCAGTTAGGTAGTCAGCAAGATGAAGTTAATGAGAAAAATAATAACGATGCAATGTTCGATACTATGTTTGAAAGTATGTTTGAAGAAATTGTTTCTCATCAACCACAATTTGAGTCATCTAAACCGATTGCTGCAGCGCAAACCAGTGTTGCAGGGAAAACCTACAAGTTACCCATCGCATTTCGTTCTTTTAATCAGCTTAAATGGGCCGGATTAGGTGCCGTGAGCCGTGCACGAGTGAATAATGATGACGGTAAGGTACGTTCAAATTTATTACATATCGATAAAAATGGGGTTATTCCACAACATAAACACAAGGGATATGAATTAACCTTGTTACTTGATGGCTCTTTTGAAGATGAAAATGGTGTTTATAATAAAGGTGACTTCATCTGGTTAAATAGTGAACATAAACACACCCCGTTTACCAAAGAAGGTTGTCTTTGTTATACAGTTCAAGATGCACCATTGCACTTTATTTGTGGTATCAGTAAGGTACTTAATCCGCTTGGTAGTTTAATTTATTAGATATGGCTGATTTTTTTAATAGATTAATGTGACAGAACAATGGCCATAATGACAAGGAAGCTCTTATGCATGATTTCTCTGAAGATAAAATTAAAGTTGGTATTAGTAGCTGTTTAATTGGTAATAAAGTCCGCTTTGATGGTGGACATAAACGCAGTGTCTACTGTCAAAAAGTGCTTTCGCAGTATTTTGATTTTCAACCAATATGCCCTGAAATGGCGATTGGTATGGGTGCACCCAGAAAGGCTATTCGTCTAATTAAAGATGAAGAGCGAGTGCGTGTTATGGCCAGTGATGCTAGTTTTGAAGTGACGGAACAATTAGCTGAGTTCGGAGAGAAAACCAGTCCTCTATTGACCCCTTTTAGTGGTTATGTATTTTGTGCTAAGTCTCCAACATGCGGCATGGAACGTGTAACCCTTTATAAAGAAGGTGGTAATCAAGGTAGTCGTGATGGTGTTGGTGTTTTTGCTGCAAAAGTGATGGCCGATCATCCATTGATGCCTGTAGAAGAAGATGGGCGTTTAAACGATTTATTATTGAGAGAAAACTTTATTACCCGTGTATTGGCTTATCATTCCTGGCAAAAACTGGTATTAAGCGGCATAACCATTGCTAAATTGACTCAATTTCATGCCGAACACAAATACCTCTTAATGGCTCACCATCCAAAAACCTATTATGAGCTCGGCCCATTGTTGGGGGGGAGTGATGAAAGCCTACAAGTGATTGCTGATAAATATATTATTGGTTTTATGGCGACCCTTAAACATTTACCAACACGAAAAGGGCACAGTAATACTTTGTCGCATCTGCAAGGCTATTTTAAACGTCAGTTAGATAGTGCTCAACGTGTCGATTTGGCAAATACAATTGAAAAATATAGAAAGGGTTTATTGCCGCTAATGGCTCCGATCACGCTTATTACTCATTATTTAACCTTATATCCAGACCCTTATTTGATCCAACAAGTCTATTTACACCCACATCCAGAGGCCCTTAAATTACGTTATAGCCATTAATTGAGCTGATTTTTTGGTCGTATTTTAAGGAGTTAAACATGCAGCTTATCTGGTTTCGTAAAGACCTGCGAACAGTTGATAATAAAGCGTTACATCATGCAAACATAAAAAGTTTAGTTGAAAATAGTCAGTCGATGGCGATTTACTTTGTTGCTACAGAGCAATGGAAACGTCATCTGATTGCGCCAATTCAAGTAGACTTCATCGAGCAAAGCCTAAAATCATTAAGTACTCAGTTAGCACAATTAGGTATTCCTTTACTAGTTGAACAAGTGGCTGATTTTGCAGACATACCGAGCAGATTATTAGCGTTACAAGCGCAACATAAAATTTGTGATATTCATGCCAATAGTGAAACTGAGATAAATGAAATAGAACGTGATAAAGCGGTGCTTGCTGCTGACCTCCCTTTAACCTTATATCAATCAGACTGTATTATTGAACCTGATGCTCTGCGTACATTGCAGGGCGGAAGGTATAAAGTATTTAGTGCTTATCGTAATGCTTGGATAGATAAAGTTAAGCAGATGGATTTAACACCACTTGCGTGTCCAAACTCATCTAATACTGCAATAGAGCCTGCGCCGATAAATATTGATTTTGATAAACAATCCAGTGCTAATTGGCCTGCGGGTGAAGACGAAGCTCGTTCTCGATTAAAGCGTTTTCTGGATGAAAGCATCATCGATTACAAGCGCGATAGAGATATCCCTTCACTTGATGGCACCTCACAACTATCACCTTATTTAGCGCAAGGGGTCATTAGCAATAAAAACTGTGTTTATCAGGTGCTGCAAGAATTTCCCGATGCACTTCATGAAAAAGACTGCGGTGCTTATACATGGATCAATGAGTTGGTGTGGCGTGAATTTTATCGCCATCTAATGATTGCTAATGCTGATTTGTGTAAAGGTCATAATTACAACTCGCTAGCAAATCATATTAATTGGGAAAATAACGTGCATCACTTCGAGTTATGGTGCCAAGGAAAAACCGGTTATGGCTTGGTTGATGCGGCGATGCGTCAGCTTAATGAAACAGGTTGGATGCATAATCGTTTACGCATGGTTACTGCTAGCTTTTTAACCAAACACTTATTAATTGATTGGCGTTGGGGTGAAGCCTATTTCATGGAACATTTGATTGATGGTGATTTAGCGTCGAATAATGGCGGCTGGCAATGGGCTGCGAGCACGGGTTGTGATGCACAACCTTACTTTCGAATTTTTAACCCGATAATTCAAAGTCAAAAGTTTGATCCAAAAGGATTATTCATACGTAAGTATGTAAAGGAACTGATTGATTTTGACGATAAAAGTATTCACTTTCCGGTCAATGGGATTGTTGAGCATAAACTTGCGAGGCTCTCTGCATTAGATAGGTACAGTGTTTTGAAAAAGGGATAAAAATGAATAAACAATTAATTGATGAGTTTTGTCAATTGTATCAATCCTTGGGCAAAGATAACCTTGATCTACTTGCCCAGGTTTATAGGCAAGATATTGCTTTTATCGACCCTATTCATCAGATCAATGGGTTAGATGCACTCACTACTTATTTTAACCACCTCTATCAGAATATGATCTCTTGCCAATTTAACATTGAGTATGTGATTGTTGATGACAAGCAAGCCAGCATCATTTGGACCATGCACTACCAACATAGCAAAATAAATGCGGGTAAAAGTATTTCTGTCAATGGTAGTTCTTTTCTTAAATACGATGAAAAAATTTATTACCACCGAGATTACTTTGATGTTGGGCAGATGTTGTATGAACAGCTGCCGCTTCTATCAAGTGTCATCACCATGGTTAAAAAGAGAGCGGTAGCATGAAAACTGTACTGATAACTGGGGCGACTTCGGGTATTGGTAAAGCCCTGTGTTCTCTATACCAACAGCTAGGTTGGCAGGTTTTTGCCTGTGGCAGAAATCAGGATAGCTTAAATGAGCTGCAGCAATTGTCTGGCGTCACTGGGTTAAATTTTGATATTTGTGACAAACAAAAAATACAGGAATCGACCGCTGATTTAAGTGAATTAGATTTGGTCATCTTAAATGCAGGCAGCTGCGAATATATTGATGACCCAATGAAATTCGATAGTGCTTTATTTGAACGAGTGGTGCGCACTAACTTGATTGCTGTCGGTTATTGCTTAGAAGTACTGATACCTAAGATAAAGGTAGGCGGGCAGTTAGCGTTAATGTCTTCTAGCGCTAGTTATTTACCTTTTCCTAGAGCTGAAGCCTATGGCGCCTCTAAAGCAGCAGTAAGCTATCTCGCCAAATCACTGAGTGTTGATCTCGCGCCGCATAATATTAGTGTTAGTTTAATTAACCCTGGTTTTGTGAAAACCCCATTAACCGATAAAAATAACTTTGCGATGGCGATGCTGATCAGTGCAGAGCAAGCTGCTACCTATATAGAGAAAGGGTTATCTCGACGTAAACATGAAATTCATTTCCCGCCATTATTTACCTATTTATTGAAATTTTTTGCATGGCTGCCGGATACTATTTGGCGTTATTTTGCGATAAGGATGTTACAAAAATGAAAAAAATTGCGATCATTGGAAGCGGTATTTCAGGACTAACCTGTGCACACCTATTACATAAAAATTATGATATTAGTGTCTTCGAAGCAGGTGATTATATTGGTGGACACACAGCAACTAAAAAAGTAACTGTTGATGATCGTGAATGGACCATTGATACCGGATTTATTGTGTTTAATGACCGTACATACCCTAATTTTGAAAAGTTGATGGATAAGATTGGTATCAATAAATTAGCCACTGAAATGAGTTTTAGTGTCACTAATCTAAGCAATGGCTTGGAATATAATGGTAATAATTTAAACAGCCTATTTGCCCAGCGCAGTAATTTATTTAATGTTCGATTTTTTATGCTGATTTATGAAATCCTGAACTTTAATAAGGATTGCATTAAAGCGTGGGAAAATAATGATATCGATAAAAATACCAGTCTAGGTGAATACCTCGAACAGCAACAGTTCAGTGACTATTTCTGCAATAACTATTTGTTACCAATGGGTGCTGCTATTTGGTCTTCAAGTTTGCAAGACATGCGTGATTTCCCTTTATATTTTTTTATTCGTTTTTTTTATCACCATGGTTTATTAACGGTTAACAATCGTCCGCAGTGGTATGTAATACCAAATGGATCAGAAAGCTATATCAAACCCTTAACCAAAGGTTTTGAAGATAAAATCCATCTTAATAGCCCGGTCAGTGAAATTTACCGCCAAGAAAAAGGCGTTAAATTAAAAGTTGGAGAAGGGGCTTGGCAGTTTTTTGATGAGATTATTCTAGCCTGTCATAGTGATCAAGCAATGCGCTTATTAAAAGATATTAATGACAGCGAACAAGCTATTTTAGAGCAAATGCACTATCAAATGAATGATGTGGTTTTACACACTGATACTAAATTACTACCGACTCAAAAACGGGCATGGGCGGCATGGAATTATCGTTTAAGTGATGATCAAAACTCACCGGTAGCGGTGACTTACAATATGAATATATTGCAAAGGCTACCTGAAGATGCACCTGACATTTGTGTTTCATTAAATCAAACGGCTGCAATCGATACAGACAAAATACTCGGACAGTACCAATACATGCACCCTGTATTTAATTATGACAGTTTGATAGCGCAGGTAAATCGCAATCAAATTTGTGGTAAAAACAACACACATTTTGCGGGGGCTTATTGGTATAACGGCTTCCATGAAGATGGTGTTAGAAGTGCGCTAGATGTGTGTAAACGCTTTGGTATGTTGTTATGAAAGTTATAGGACATTACATATGGAGCAATTAAATTCAAGAATCTATGTGGGGCAAGTTAATCATCATCGCTTTTCACCACGTACACATAGTTTCAATTATAAAATGTTTTTGCTTGCCATTGACCTTGATGAAATGGATTCATTAAATAAATTAAGTAGCTGGTTTAGGTTTGATAAATTTGCGCCATTAACCTTCAAATCAAGTGACTATTTAAGCAATGATATCCCGCTTGGAGATAAATTTAGTAAACAAGCTGTGTGGCAAAAAGTTGCGCAATTAGGCGGAGAAAACCTTGCTACGCGGGTTTTATTTGTTGGCCAATTACGCTGTTTTGGTTTCTATTTTAGCCCAATTAATATGTATTACTGCTACGACCAACAACAGGAATTACGTTATCTATTGGTGGAGGTGAGTAATACACCTTGGAATGAACGTTTTTATTACCTTATTGATATGCATGAGCAGCAAATAAGTGATAAAGAGTTTCATGTATCTCCATTTATGGATTTACAAATGAAGTATCACTGGCGTATTAAAGCGCCAAGCAAGCACCTTAGTTTGCATATCGAAAGTTATGCTGAGCAAAAGATGTTTTCTGCAAGCCTGAGTATGAAAAGTATGCCATTCACGCATCAAAATTTAAGAAAGAGTGTGCTTTCAATCCCTTCTATGACTCTAAAAACATTAGCGGGAATCTACTGGCAAGCGCTCAAACTATTTGTTAAAGGCGTTCGCTATATCCCACATCCAGAAAAAAGGACTAAATAATGCCGATTGAAAATACGCAATTAAATGATTTTAGTAAAAACACGGGTTACCTTGATAACTTTGCCAAAAAATTGCTAATTTCTATGCTCAGTAAAATGCAACAGGCATGTTTGATTTTAGTGGAAGATGATGTGGAGTTGATTTTGGGCGATCAGCATGCTCAGCTAAAAGCAAAAGTGGAGATCCTCAACCCTCGCACTTATCGCAATATTTTATTCGGTGGCAGTATTGCCGCCGGTGAAGCTTATATTCAAGGCTGGTGGACTAGCCCTGATTTAACCAAGGTTATTCAAGTATTATGCCGTGAAGAGAGAACCCTAGATAAGCTTGAAAAACGTTTCTCAGGGTTATCTTCTCTGTCTAATTGGGCAATACATAAATTGAATAAAAATACCCGAGATGGTGCCAAAAAGAACATTCTTGCTCATTATGATCTTGGTAATGAAATGTATGCCCAATTTTTAGATAAAGAGATGCTTTATTCAAGTGCAATCTATCCTTCGCAAGAAGCTTGTTTAGAAGAAGCCCAATTGCATAAATTGAAGACTATTTGTGAACGTTTAGACTTACAAGAGGGCGAGACTTTACTCGAAATTGGAACCGGCTGGGGAGCATTAGCTATCTACGCCGCGCAGCATTATGGTGTGCATGTTACCACCACAACTATCTCCGATGCCCAATATGACTATACACAGCAACGTATCGAAGCATTGGGGCTACAGCAGCAAATAACTTTATTGAAAAGTGATTATCGTGAATTAACCGGTGAATACGATAAATTAGTATCAATAGAGATGATTGAAGCTGTTGGACATGAATATATGGCGAGTTTCTTTGCTACCTGTAATCGCCATTTAAAACCCGATGGAAAAATGCTTATTCAAGCAATCACCATTTCCGATCAACGCTATACCCAATATAGAAAGGGGGTCGACTTTATTCAGCGCTATATTTTCCCTGGCGGGTGTTTACCTTCGATCAGTGTAATGGCTAATAATATCAATAATAAAACCGATATGGTGATCACTGGCTTACATGATATTGGGCAAGATTATGCTCGTACATTGCAGCATTGGTTACTGCGTTTTGAAAGTGCCCTTAGTGAAATAAAAAAACTGGGTTACGGTGATGATTTCACCCGCCTCTGGAAATTTTATTTTTGCTATTGTGAAGGTGCATTTCTGGAAAGAAAAATAAGTACAGTACATTTGATTGCTGCCAAACCAGGTTACCGTGATGTTAAAGGTTAATCATAAGCAGTTTTTCTGGCTGAACTTTGTTTGTTTTCAACTTGTGTGGTTTATATCTGTATATTTAGGCAATCAGGGTATTGCCTATTTATGCATGCTATTAGTTGTACATTTTTATTTTAGCCCAAGCCGTTTGCATGATCTAAAAACAGTTTTTTTGATTGCACCGATAGGGATGATTGCCGATAGTCTGTTAAGTAAAGCAGGTATCTTTGTGTTTGCGGATGGTAGTTTATTACCCATTTGGCTGGCATTTTTATGGGCATATTTTGCGTTAACACTGAATCATGGTTTGAGTTGGTTAAAACGTATGCCCATTTATTTACAAGCGATCATTGGCGCGGTATCAGGCCCGTTAAGTTATTATGCGGGTTACAAAATGGGGGGGGTTGCTTTACCCGAAGGCATTATTAAAAGTTTATTTGTACTCGCAGTGATCTGGGCTGCGTTATTGCCCGTATACCTAATTGTGTTGTCATATTTAGATAGGTCCAATCATGGTGTTATTCAAAACAAACAAAAATAGAAATAGCTTATTGCTTATATGTTTTAGCCTTTGCATATTGGCATATTCCTCCGTTTCTAAAGCACAAGATATCAATTCTCTAAGATTGGTTGGGCAAGGGGGTATGAGTTGGATGTTTATGGATATTTATCAGGCATCTTTATACAGCCAAGATGGAACCTATCAGCACAGTAATTATCCGCAAGCCCTAACCATAAACTACAAAAAAAATATAAGTAAATCACAGCTTATTAAAGCCACAAAAGAGCAATGGAAAAAATTATCAGTCGATAACAAACGCTATCAACCTTGGATAAATGACCTAAACAGGTTATGGCCAGATATCGCAAAAGGTGACAAGTTAACGCTATTTATTGAGCAAGGTGGTAATGGTTATTTTTACCATAATGGACAGCTAATTGGCAGCGTTGATAGCCCTGATTTTGCTCCTGCTTTTCTTTCAATTTGGCTTTCTGAAAAAACCTCACAACCTCGTTTACGTAAAAAATTAATCGGTGGATAAAATGAAAACATTGTTGCTTGTAATGTCGCTATTTCTGTTAACAGCTTGTAGTGCTCAAAAAGTTGATAATTATAAAGATCTAGGTCCACAACTGCTTGTAGACTCATACTTTAATGGACCATTAGAGGCACAAGGTATTGTTTTAGATAGAGGGGGTAATGTAACGCGTCGATTTGTTGTAGAGATGATAGGGACTTGGCAGGGTGATAAGGGAACATTGGAAGAATGGTTTGTTTTTGATGATGGAGAGAAAACCACGCGAACTTGGACTATCAATAAATTAGGTGATGGTCAATATAGTGGCACGGCTGGCGATATAGTAGGCGAAGCCTTAGGAGAGAGTGGTGGGTTCGCGCTGCACTGGGATTACCAATTAGACTTAGATGTTGATGGGGATACTTATCGTGTCACATTTGATGATTGGTTATATCAAGTAGATGAAAATGTAGTGATAAACCGCAGCTATATTAAAAAATGGGGATTTACAGTCGGAGAAGTAATTTTAGTGATTACTAAAAAATGAATGCTACTGAGACAGTTAAATCTAGATTAAGCTAACCACTCAAGGTTAACCTAATCTGGATAAGCGTTATCAACTTAATAAGTTAAATTAATAACACTTATTGTTCTAAGTAAATTTATAGAGGCTAACTTCTAGAGGCTAACTTCTAGAAGTTATATTCAGTCGTTGCACTAGGGAATACACGTAAGTTTTCACTTGCTTGATAAATCTCAAAACTATCATCTGCATCAATAGGATCATCTAAGTGAGCTTGACATGTGTAACCCACGGTGTAATAACCATTTGTGACGTTATCAAAATGATAAGCGGCAAGTTGTTCAGAGCCATCTGCATTTAATGTCACAGCGACTTCTGTGGTAGCAAGCGGTGCAACCTTATCCACGTGCTGTTCTTCGCGAACATCGCCCATATTTAGAATATCAGTATCTCTAGGGTACAAGTAGACTGCTTCAATATTTATTTCGTCCTCTGTAATCTTCGGACACATTTTGCGTACTGTTTCATTATCAATCTCACCAGAGATACGTCCTTCACCTGAAACATGGAAGAAACTATAACCTTGTGGCTTTAAAGACCATTCATCTTGTCCTTGGTTATGCTTGAGCGTATGTTTAAGGCCAAAATCAATGGCAATAAAGTTATCACCCTCTAAAACTTCTAAGTCTTTAACAACAATGCGGCCAGTATCATAGTTTGATGTAGGAGGTTTTGCGCCTGCGCATGCACCTTGAGATGGTGTTGTTAAACCTTTTACTGTCAGGTTCTCATCGTTTTCAATCAGATAAGATAAATCTTCTGCTGCATTATCATCGTTAGGGTTTGTATGCATATACACACATACTTGATATTTACCCGGTGCAACATCAATTTCAGGGAATAAATAATGAGCGTCAATATAGCTAGTATCTTCATCAGTTATGTCGCGAAGGTGAACTTGGCGAGTTTCGACAGAATTTCCTTCATCATCTTCAAATGTTAGATGGTGTTCAACTTCATCAGAGTCATCACTATCACCCTGTTTTTTTAAGTAAACGTAGGTGAAAGCTATGCTAACTTGATCAACGTTAGAATAATCTTTCTTGGTATTACTTAAAGCCATTGCTTCACTAGCATTAGTGTTAGCTACGCCTAAAGTTAATTTCGCCGTCGGAGTCACTGGATTAGAGTCATCAGAAGAGCCACAAGCAGAAAGTAGCGTGGCCAATGAAATAGCGATTATTGTTTTAGGATAGGTCATAGTTATTCCCTGTAAAAGCACCTAGTGTGCATTAAGCGTCGATATTATTATTTTAGCTATAAATCAATGCTAGCTTTATCTTTCGCTGTTTTTTTTTAGTACTAAATGCAAGATGTGAATATATTAATGCATTGTAATAAAGTGATTAATGAGGCGCGCAG
>JBALXF010000449.1:0-2974 GCA_036961085.1 Psychromonas sp. | reverse complement strand
CGGCTGCTGAATAAAGTCAGGAACAAATTTGAACATTGGAGTTTACGACAATCACCTGAAAGGCGAAGGGCACGACGGCCGGAGTCATTTACGACCGTTCAGTGTTATGAATGGGTTTAGCTCTGCGTGCCCTTTCCATAAGCAGCTACTGAATCAAGGTGGAATTAAAAGAAAGAAGGACCTATTGGGCCTTTTGGAAGGAATAAGCGAAACCAACGTTTCATAATACAGCCCGTCTAAAAATGAATAAAAAAATATCAGTGATGTTTTGATAACCGAGGTTGAACATTGAAATTACTTAGTAAAATACAAGCAATACAACATTATGCTTCCATTAGAAACTAATCTGGTAAACAAAATTTGGTCACCCTAGTTAAGACCGTTAAGCTACCTTTTTACGATTTTTCTTCACGTTCAAATTTATTGGGATTTTGATAACCAACATATGAATGCAGTGTTTGGCTGTTGTACCACATAGCCATGGTTAAGGCATTACAAACAAGTTGGGCTTTCATTCTTGTACCCATACCCTACCAACAACTTTACGAGAGTATAAGTCTATTACTCTTGCTAAATACAACCATCCCTCTGAAGTCCGAGCTAGTGCCTGACAAAGCATTTTGAAGTAACATGGGTATAATATCTTTTACCCAAACCTTTGCTTTTTGCATCGATTGAGCTTTTTCTTGGGCTCTCTGGGAAACTAAACACATTTAAGGCTTTTTGAATGCGTCTTTCACCATAGGTGTTATCGCTAAATTTGGCGATGTTTTTTTACTCACTCCAACATCTATTCCACCAGAAATAACCGCAGTAATAGCTAAAAAAAGACATCAATTAATTTATGCCGTGCTTTAATAGGTTGGCGAAAATCACTTTTTACAGAAAGTTGGTCTATTAAAGTTTTTTGGGACATAATACTTTTGCTCAATATAAAAAGAAGTATATGATCAAAAAAAAACTGATCTGCAACGCGCTCCTTTATTTATTAAAGATCAACAGTCTCAAGTCTTACTTATCAAGTTGGCAAAAACAACATGAAAAACTCAAATTGAAAGTACGATTTCGTAATCTTGACCTTCGATTGATCTGCTTTTTCGCAATACTGAAGCCCAATACTGCTTGGCAAGTGCACAAACCGCCCCGCAAAGGTAACTAGTTTGTTCCTGGCGGGCGGATACAAAAAGATAAGCAAGCCGTTTTGCTGTTTAAATCATTAATGGATTTTCGTGTTTAATACCAATTGGATTAAGTATGTGATCTAAATTTTTCTCAGGAAAAATGACTTTGCTCAAGGCAAAAGTTGATGTAAATGGTTGTTCCCTTTACGATACTTTTAACGCAGAGATAAGTTATTTTAACAAGTAAAATAGATCAGCTATTTATTCCGATTGGTTTAAGCTTTATTTTAAACTCGAAACTCGAAACTCGAAACTCGAAACTCGAAATTCGAAACTGGAAGAATTTATGATCACTCCCGTTATTATGGCTGGCGGCACAGGCTCTCGCCTATGGCCTCTTTCCCGTGAGCTTTACCCGAAGCAGTTTTTAACAGTAACAGGCAACGAGTCAATGCTCCAGCAGACCGTTGAACGCCTATCTGGTATTGAACATACTGCGGCAGTATTAATCTGTCATGAAGAACATCGCTTTATTGCTGCAGAGCAAATGCGATTGAGTGATTATGCACATGGCGGTATCATTCTAGAGCCAGTTGGTCGAAACACCGCCCCTGCTATTGCACTTGCAGCACTGCAAGCAGTAAATAACGCAGTTGATGATGAAGAGCCCGTTTTATTGGTATTGGCTGCTGATCATATTATTGAAAATAACGAAGCTTTTAAAGACTCAGTAGAAAAGGCGCTGCCGTTTGCAGAAAACGGTCAACTTGTAACTTTCGGTATCGTGCCTACTGCACCGGAAACAGGTTATGGCTACATTAAACTAGGCAAACAGGATGGTGATGCATTCTTTGTTAGTGAATTTGTAGAAAAACCAGACTTGGCAACAGCAGAAGAGTATTTAGCAAGCGGCAGTTATTACTGGAATAGTGGTATGTTTCTATTTAAAGCCAGTCGTTACCTTGAAGAATTAGCGAAATTCGCACCTGAAATGTTAGATGTGTGCAAACGTGCTATTGCTGTGCCATTACAAGATCTGGAATTTATACGTGTTGATAAGGCTATCTTTGCAACTTGTCCAGATGACTCAATCGATTATGCCGTGATGGAAAAAAGCCAAGACGTTGTTGTTGTGCCAATGGAAGCAGGGTGGAGTGATGCTGGGACTTTCTCTGCGCTATGGGAAGTCTCAGCTAAAGATGAAAATCAAAACGCGGTAAAAGGTGACGTAATTGCAGTTGATTCAACGAACAATTATATCTATGCGGAAAATAAATTAGTGTCAACCGTCGGTGTTGATAACCTAGTGATTATTGAAACTAAAGATGCCATTTTAGTGGCAAGCAAAAATAAAGTGCAGAATGTTAAAAAGATTGTTAACAAGCTAAAAGAGGCGGGCAGAACTGAGCATAAGCTGCATCGCGAAGTATATCGCCCTTGGGGGAAATATGACTCTATCGACGTTGGTAAAAGAGATCTGGTAAAACGAATTACCGTTAAACCGGGTGGAAAACTTTCAATTCAAAAACATCATCATCGTTCAGAGCATTGGATTGTGGTATCAGGCACTGCAAGTGTATTAATTGGTGATAAGACTATTCTAGTCACTGAAAATGAATCGACCTATATTCCACTCGGTACTATTCATGCGTTGGAAAACCCCGGAAAAATCCCACTAGAGATGATTGAAATACAAACGGGTAGTTATCTTGGTGAAGATGATATTGTGCGTTTTAAAGATCGTTACGGACGAGCTTAGAAAATAGTAAATCATTATCACAAAGAGAAAAGAATGAGGCGCTTCGCTTAAAGAGAAGTAATGTTTTGTCGTTATTTTATAAATTTTATTTGAA
>JBALXF010000448.1:0-2979 GCA_036961085.1 Psychromonas sp. | reverse complement strand
GCGAGCGTCGTTATGTGATTGCACCTAAAGGCATTAAAGCTGGTGATCCGATTGCGACTGGTGCTGATGCGCCAATCAAAAACGGTAACACGCTGCAGCTGAAAAGCATTCCAGTAGGAACGACTGTTCATTGTATTGAAATGAAACCTGGCAAAGGTGCTCAGATTGCACGTAGCGCCGGTACTTCTGCTCAAATCGTTGCCCGTGAAGGCAACTACTGCACATTGCGTTTACGCTCAGGCGAAATGCGCAAAATCTTGACTGAATGTCGTGCGACAATCGGTGAAGTGAGCAACGGAGAGCATAGTCTACGTCGTTTGGGTAAGGCCGGTGCCAGCAGATGGC
Organism: Psychromonas sp.; assembly: GCA_036961085.1. Lineage (GTDB taxonomy): Bacteria > Pseudomonadota > Gammaproteobacteria > Enterobacterales > Psychromonadaceae > Psychromonas. Next base: position 2,634 of record JBALXF010000448.1, on the reverse strand, counting down.
GCGGTGTTCGTCCAACGGTTCGTGGTGTTGCGATGAACCCTGTTGATCACCCGCATGGTGGTGGTGAAGGTAAAACATCTGGTGGTCGTCACCCTGTTACACCTTGGGGTGTTCCAACTAAGGGTTACAAGACGCGTACTAATAAGCGTACAGATAAATTGATCGTTCGTAAGCGATCTGCACGGTAACAGTAAAAGAGGGTAGCGATAGTGCCACGTTCACTTAAAAAGGGCCCGTTTATCGATCTTCACTTGATGAAGAAAGCGGAAGAAGCTCAAGAAAAAAACGATAGACGACCTATTAAGACATGGTCTCGCCGTTCAACGATATTTCCAAACTTTGTTGGTTTGACTATCGCTGTACATAACGGACGTCAACACGTTCCGGTTTTTGTAAGCGAAGATATGGTTGGTCACAAGCTCGGCGAATTCGCCGGCACTCGTACCTATCGTGGGCATACGGCTGACAAGAAAGCCAGCAAGCGTTAGTCGTAAGGTTTATAAGGGTTATTAAGATGGAAACAATGTCAAGATTGAAAGGCGCTCAGATTTCTGCGCAGAAGGTTCGCCTAGTGGCTGACCTGATCCGCGGCAAGGCTGTTGGTGAAGCGCTTGAAATCCTTCATTTTAGCAATAAAAAAGCAGCGGAGCTGGTCAAGAAGATTCTTGATTCTGCGGTTGCCAATGCTGAGCACAATGAAGGTGCAGATATTGATGATTTAAAGGTGTCAACGGTATTCGTTGATGAAGGAACGACTATGAAGCGTGTTAAGCCCCGTGCTAAAGGCCGAGCTGACCGTATTCTGAAAAGGTCCTGTCACATTACTGTTAAAGTAGCTGACAGATAAGCAAACATCGGGAGTCTAGATTCAGATGGGTCAGAAAGTACATCCAACAGGCATACGTTTAGGTATTGTTAAAGATCACAATTCTATCTGGTATGCGAACCGTGGTCAGTATGCAGAGAACCTGCTTAATGATCTGAAGGTACGCGCATACGTTGAAAAGAAATTGAGCCATGCATCGGTCAGTAAAGTGTTGATCGAACGTCCAGCTCAGAATGCACGCGTAACTATTTACACTGCTCGTCCCGGTATCGTTATCGGCAAAAAAGGTGAAGATGTTGATCGCCTTAGAAAAGACGTTAGTGAAATGATGGGTGTGCCAGTTCAGATCAATATCGAAGAAATTCGTAAGCCTGATCTGGACGCAAAACTGGTCGCTGATAGCGTTTCAAGTCAGCTTGAGCGTCGTGTAATGTTCCGTCGTGCCATGAAGCGCGCAGTTCAGAACGCCATGCGTCAAGGTGCTGAAGGCATCAAGATTCAAGTTGGTGGTCGTCTGGGCGGTGCTGAAATCGCACGTTCAGAATGGTATCGCGAAGGCCGAGTGCCTCTGCACACATTACGTGCCGATATTGACTATGCAACCAGCGAAGCATTAACAACCTACGGCATCATCGGTGTTAAGGTTTGGGTCTTCAAAGGTGAAGTTCTAGGTGGCATTGAACAGGTAAGAGCTGAGCGTAAAGCTGATAAAGCCAAAGCCAAAGCCAATCAGGGCAACAAAGGCCGAAACGCTCGTTAAAGGTAAGGAATTTAATCCATGCTACAACCAAAACGTACCAAATTCCGCAAGATGATGAAAGGCCGCAACCGTGGCTTGGCACTGCGCGGAAGTACAGTAAGCTTTGGCGATTTTGGCCTTAAGGCCACAGGTCGTGGTCGCATTACTGCACGCCAAATTGAAGCGGCACGTCGTGCTATGACTCGTCACATTAAACGTGGCGGTAAAATCTGGATTCGTATGTTTCCAGATAAGCCAATTACCAAGAAGCCTCTTGAAGTGCGTCAGGGTAAAGGTAAAGGTAGTGTTGAGTACTGGGTATGCCAGATTCAACCAGGTCGCATTCTTTATGAAATGGATGGCGTTTCAGAAGAGCTGGCTCGCGAAGCTTTTGCATTGGCTTCTGCTAAATTGCCAATTGAAACAACTTTCGTTAAGCGGACGGTGATGTAATGAAAGCGACTGAACTACGTGATAAATCCGCTGAGGATTTGAACAAACAACTATTGGAGCTTCTGCGTGAGCAATTTAACCTGCGCATGCAAAATTCCACTGGCCAACTAGGTCAGCCTCATTTGTTAAAGGCTGTGCGCAGAGATATTGCTCGCGTTAAGTCTGTACTAACAGAGAAGGCGGGAGCATAAGATGTCAGAACAAACTAATACGCGCACCCTTACCGGTAAAGTCGTCAGCGACAAAATGGACAAGTCCATTGTTGTGCTGATAGAGCGTAAGATTAAACACCCTGTTTACGGCAAGTTCGTTAAACGTTCTACTAAAATGCATGCTCACGATGAAGCTAACGAATGTCGCATTGGCGATACCGTTACTATCAAAGAGACTCGTCCACTTTCAAAGACCAAATCTTGGGCTTTGGAAAGCGTTGACGACCGTGCGGTAGAAATTTAGATATAACAATGTCCAGTCGAATTAGCGGCTGGTTCGATAGAGAAAGGTTGGAGTGACCAATGATTCAAACAGAATCGATGCTAAACGTGGCGGATAACAGCGGTGCTCGCCGTGTCATGTGCATTAAAGTTCTAGGTGGCTCACATCGCCGTTATGCGCG
>JBALXF010000447.1:0-2992 GCA_036961085.1 Psychromonas sp. | reverse complement strand
AATTTTGAATGCTTATAGCGATCATGGTGATGAACATAAACATAAACATGAAGATCATGAGCACGATCATAAGCATTAAAAATTAATAATTAAATAAAAGGTAGTAATCAACGAGGCTTTTTATAGTTCGCTTATTTTTACTACCCTGTTTATTAGAACTTAGATAAAGCTATTGAAACGAACTATTCGGTGTACCCGAGAAGCAACCCATTACCCAAGGATAGCTATCAGTAACATAATAACCATATTGCCCATCAACCGTCATACCATTACATTCATCTAAATCACCATCATCAGTGAACTCCCAATCTGCTAAATAGGTTCCATCATATTCATCAGAGTTTTGACTATTATCAGATGGATTTAAACCATCAATTGATTGGCGGTCGCCTTCCTTAAGTGTGTAGCCAGAAATAGCCTTTCTAACTTCTTGATCATCTTCATCATAAAAGTAACTACCGTAAATAGGGAAGCCATCTGCTGCAAACCCAATAACAGGTGAGCCATCTACATCAGGACTATCATCGAACAATGCTTCGGGGTTACCGTGGTAATGATATTGACCCGTGCTAAAAGTTAATGCATTGTGTTGGTCCGCGCCATATTTGTCATAATATTTGTCATATAGACCGAGCGGGTCAATAAACCAGGCTGCTGTATCCCCACATTCTTCGTAAGCATTTCCATAAGAATCCGCAAATTCACTATTCGGGCGATAACAGCCAACCGGGTGTAAGGCTAACACGACACCATTAAGGAAAATGGCATTACTCGTTGTTTCAGACAATTCGGTCGTTGTAGAAGCAAGTGTTGGATTTTGGCTTATGAAAAACTCTAAATCTATTTCTTTAACATCTTCTTCAAAAAATGCCGAGGTATTGTTAAAGTCATGGTTTGGAATGCTATTGGACACAAATTTACATTGACCATTAGTCGAGCTAATTGTTAGGCTTGCATCAAAGGTAATTAAATTACTTATGTCAGTCACTGATGCTTTGTACTTATCCGTATAATCTCTACAGTCTTCACTGCGCTCGGTTAAAATTATATCTGTTATATCGATACTGCTATTACCACTATCTTCACCATCGTCTTCATCATCATTTTGTTCCCACAATCCTTGACAGCCAGACACAAGCAAACACATAGGAATAATGAGTACCTTCAAGGCCATAAATTTATTTGAAACTTTTTTATTGTTATTATAATTGTTCATAGATAATCCAAATATAGTCATAAGCTAAGCAGTATGGACTTTTAATTGATAGATGAATGAATGCTCTGTTGTATCTTAATTGAACAATAATTGTTCAATATTGATAGATAAAGCAGATAGCGATTGTTTGTTTAAGCAATCTATAGTGATAACCTAACTTTATACTAAAACTCTCCCATAATATTGATTTACTTTCTAAAAATTTTTATTTTTATTAATTTTCATTCAGTTATAAGCTACAAGGAATTTTACGATGCACATTACTCCTTTTCATTTGGCAATACAGGTACGAGATATTGATGAAGCGCGTGATTTTTACGGCAATAAATTAGGTTTCGCAGAAGGGCGAAGCAGTGAAGATTGGATTGATTTTAATATGTTTGGTCACCAACTAGTAACACATGTTAATAAACAAATAGGTAAAACAGGTAAGGTAAATAGTATATCTAATGCAGTTGATGGACATGGTGTTCCAGTGCCACATTTTGGAGTGGTATTAACTTTTGATGATTGGCAGTTACTCGCAGACAAAGCGGCAGGTTTTATCGATAGTTTTGTTATTGAACCCTACATACGTTTTAAGGGGCAGCCGGGAGAGCAGGGTACAATGTTTTTTCTTGACCCATCGGGGAATGCGTTAGAGTTTAAAGCTTTTCAAGATATAGAAACACAACTATTTGCTAAGTAGTTATTTGTAAAATAATCATCGCAAAGTACTTCAACAAAAGTATTACAAAGACCTTTACTAATTTTTTTATAGGTTGCTTTACGTTGGTTTATAGTTAGTTAATCAGTACAATAGTCGATATCGAGTTATTCATTTAAAAGAGATAAATTATGTTAGTTAGTAAAGATTCAGTTGTAGAGTTTCATTATGCATTAAGTGAAGCTGAGCAACCGCTCGAAAATAGTCATGATAGCGAACCATTGGTATACATTCATGGACATAAAGGGATGTTGGCGGGTCTGGAAAACGCAATTGAAGGTAAATCAATTGGTGACAAGTTTGAAGTGACACTGACTCCTGAGCATGCCTATGGCGAGCGTCGCACTAATGCACAGCAACGCATTCCAATTAAACACCTACAAGGTGCTAAAGTTTGGAAAGCAGGCATGACGGCAATGGTTGAGTCTAATCAAGGTAAACAACAAGTAACTATCATCAAAGTTGGTCGCTTTAATGCGGATTGTGATTTAAACCATCCGTTTGCAGGTAAAACATTAACCTTTGCTGTTGAAATCGTATCGGTAAGAGCGGCAACAGGCGATGAAATTAGTCATGGACACGTTCATGCTGCTGGTGGTTGTGGTCATTAGTATTTAGATTGGCAGTTACAAAATAAAAAGGGCTTCTAAATGAAGCCCTTTTTTGTGTTTGTTGACTATTTTGACCATTTCTACTGCATTATAAACAGTTGCTAAAAGATCAATCGATCCTTTTAATTAAGCCGTTTGTGTTGCTTCTTGTGGGTTTTCTTTAAATACAAACAAGGCAATGATTAGCGCACCTGTTGTAGGAATAACCCAAGCCATACCAATATTGAAAAATGGAATGAAAGAGAACATATCTAGATTAACACCTGCCGCTTTAATACCATCTAAGATACTGAATAAGAAAGATACCGCTAATACGAATCGGTAAGAAAGTGGTTTGTTCGCAAGAAAGTTACTACAAAAAGTTAACGCAACTAATGCAATCGCAACTGGGTAGATAGTATATAAAACTGGTACTGATAATGCGATTAACTCACTAAGACCAACATTGGTGACTAATGC
>JBALXF010000446.1:0-3000 GCA_036961085.1 Psychromonas sp. | reverse complement strand
ATATTTCTTAACAGTCATATTCATGTTTGATGCTTAACCTCTCTAGTCATCCTTAGTGTTCTGATTTTTGCCGATCAAAGCCATAGAAAATAGTTTTGATCGGTAAAAGTTACGTATTATCGGGACGTTAAGGTGCTTCGCTCAAGTTCAATGCTTTCTGGCTTAATTGACTGGAATCAAGGTGTTTAGTGGAAGAGAAAGTATTTTTTCTGTTGGGCTACCTACATGGTGGTACTTACTACTAGGGATTGCTTTGTTAGCGGGGCAGGAAGAATATTGTTTGCAAGTTTTTGTTAGATGAACATGAACTTTATTCGAAGTACTAATTTAGACGTTTTAAAAAAATAAAAACGGCGTCAAATCTTATCTGTAGCATCCAAGGAGATTGTTAGATGGGCATTACTCGAAGAAATTTATTACGTGGTACGGCGGCAACTTTAGCTGTTGCTGGCACTGGTTTTTCTACTCAGCTGCTGGCTGGTCAAAAAACAGTTAAAATTGGTCTGAATATCCCAATGACTGGCGATTATGCGCCATGGGGTCTGCCAGGTCTTTACGGTTGTGAAATTGTTGCTAACAATATCAATGCTGCAGGCGGTGTTGAAATTGGTGATGAAACTTACATGATCGAGCCTGTTGGCTATGACCATGGTTACGACACAGAAAAAGCAATCATTGGCTACAAAACGCTTATTGGCGATGACGCTGCAATGATTATGATGCTTGGTGGTTCAACAGTAGGTGCTATTCTTGGTCGCGCACAACGCGGTAAGCAAATGGTTACTACATTGTTGCCAAGTGATATTACTCCGGATACACCTAACCTGGTGGCTCCTAGTGAATCTCACCCTCTGTATAACGCGACTGGCGTTGCATGGTTGGCTGAGCAATTCCCTGAAGCAAAAACTGCGGTTATCGTTACTACTAACGATATCGAGTACGGTCAGCAGTCTGCTGCGGTTTACCAAGCAGCTTTTGAAGTTGCAGGTATTGAAGTTCTGGATACTAACTTCCACGGCTTTGACGTAACTGATTTCGCGCCAATCGTTCAAGGTCTGTTGTCTAACAAACCTGACGTTTTCTGTATGGCGACTGACGTATACACTACGCCTCTTGTTGAAGCGCTGTATAACGCAAACTTCCAAGGCAAGATTATTTCTTGTACTTTGGATCTGTACGAAGAAGTTATTGCTAAAACAAGTAAAGAATATGTTGAAGGCATTATCTTCCAGTTCCCTGATTTTGATGATCCTGCACTTGAAAGCGCACAAATTCAGTTCCCTGATCCAGCGGGCTTCTGGGCTACATTCCAGAAAGATTACCCTGGTCAGTGGTCCGCTGTTGCATGGCAGTACCCTGCAATTCTGACTAACTGGGTAACGGCCGCGCAAGCTGCTGGTTCTATCGAGCCAATGGAAGTGCTAGCTGCAATGAAAGCTAATCCAAATCCTCCACACACTTTCGGTAAAGCGAAATGGTGGGGTTCACAACTGTACGGTCAAGATAACTGTGTAGTTGGTGATTGGCCTGTTGTAACTATGCAAAACGGTCGAGCTCGTATTGTTGAGTTCAGAAGCGTTAGCGACTGGTTAGACAAGCATAACGATGTGCTGAAACGTAAGATGCAAGACCTTGGTCTGCGTACCGTTTAAGTAGAAAGTTAGTCTGTTAAACGTTAAAGGGGCGGTTCCTAACTGCCCCTTTTTCTATTTGATGAATAAAAAAAGCAGGTGATGTTGTGGAGCTTTTTCTCCAATCTATTGTTAATAGTATTATTCAGGGTGGATTCTTTGCCCTATGGGCAGTAGGCCTTGTTCTTATTTTTGGGGTGATGGGTGTTGTAAACTTTGCCCATGGTGAGCTGGTGATGGTTGGTGCTTACACCGTCTGGCTGCTGCATGCCCAAAATGATGTGCCATTTTTGTTGGCAGTACCTATCGCAATCATCGTTGTAATGATGATTGGTTTGCTTATGGAGCGATTCCTCTTTCGACCGAATAGGACGGATCCATTAGCAGGTTTGATTTGTTCTATCGGTGTTCTCTTTATTCTGCAGGTTGTGGCTCACGAAATTGGTGGTACCGGCCCTGCAAAGCAGGTTGCGCCTCCCTATAGCGAAATTATCGTGATCGGCGATTTTCTTCGTATTCCAAGTCAACGACTATTCAGTCTGGCTGTAGCCTTAAGTGCGCTGGGTGTGTTGTGGTACTTCCTGACGCAATCCAAACTGGGTTGGGCATTACGCGCTGTTGCACTGGATCGCGAAGCGTCCGCACTGCAAGGCATTAATATTAACCGTATTTCAATGATCGCGATTGGCGTAGGTGCGGCTATGGCTGGCTTGGCTGGTGCTTTGATGGCTCCGTTGCAGAACCTCACACCTCACATGGGCCACAACGTGATTATTACGGCCTTTATTGTAACGATTGTAGGCGGTGTTGGTAGCCTGTCAGGTGCTGTAGCGGCGGCGTTTATTTACGCGGCATTCCACACATTTGTAACAACCTACTTCAACGGTACGATTGCAACGATCCTTGGCCTGTTGATCATGGTGGTAGTGTTGATCATTAAACCGACCGGCATTATGGGCGTGAAGGTGAGCGAATAATATGTCTATTAAAAATCTCATAATTTGTATAGCGGTCATTGCTGGCATCGTCACTCTGACACCTTTTCTGAAATTTCAATATCAGGATATAATGATCTTTTTGGTCATCAATGTACTGGTTGTCGTAAGTTATCGATTGGTGACGTTGACAGGTGAGTGGTCACTGATTCACATCGTTATGATGGGTGTTGGTGCTTATGCCAGTGCCATGTTGTCTAAATTTGCCGGTTTTCCGTTTTGGGTGTCAATGCCGCTTGCCGGTTTAACCGCCGCGGGTATTTCTGCGGTATTGTGTTTCCCATTATTCCGGATGACGCAGTTTTACTTCCTGATTGGTTCTTTTGCCGCTGGTGAAGCGATTCGTCTATGTTGGATTTATTTTATCGATCCGT
>JBALXF010000445.1:403-3004 GCA_036961085.1 Psychromonas sp. | reverse complement strand
AAGCAGTATTATTGATTGCGCAACTAAAAATGCCAACTAACTCATTAAGCGGACATTTACGTATTCCTGGATTAAATGCGGATGCCTTATATCGTATATCAGTATTAGATAAACCAAGCAATTACGATGATATCGTTAATTATCAGCCTCCTTGGACACAATCGGATTGTGTCTTGTCAGGAGCATGGTGTGCAGAGATTGGTTTAACCATGCCGATTTTAGACGCCGAATCGGCAATGCTAATCAAACTTGAGCAAGTGAAATAACCTCTAAGTATTATTTGAGTTTATTTTAATATTAACAGCCGCAGAGGTGAATAATTTCTGCGGTTTTTTGTTTTTTTAAATAGGTAAAAAAGTAGCCATAATGTATAAAAAGTAACAAGTAAGCAACTAAGTGCTAACAAAAAAGCACTTAATATCAACAACAAAGCAACGGTCTTACTCAGTACCTGCGCTATGTCACATTTTTAACTAGCTCGAATGTAAACGTTTCCATATGTGCGCTCATTCACAGAATGAGCGAACAGAAGTAGGTACATTAGCGCTGTAAACACGAATCATTAAATAAATTATAACGTTGGTGTAACTGACTCTTATAACTAAGCAGTTACACGACAAAAGGAAATATGATGTCTAATCAAATAACTTTACAAACTAAGCTGTCCTACGGCTTAGGGGCGCTAGGAAAAGATTTTGCCTGTGCACCGATCTATATCTTCTTAATGTTCTATTTCACTGATGTAGCAGGTTTACCCGCTGCATTTGTCGGTACAATTTTCTTAGCCGCACGTGTTCTCGATGCTATAACCGACCCAATGATGGGAGTTATTGTAGATAACACTCGTTCTAGATTCGGTAAATTCCGCCCATGGATTGTTATTGGTACGATGCTTAATGCGATAGCTTTAATTGCTCTTTTCAGTACTCACATGTTTGAAGGCACTACGCTATATATTTATGCTGCAGCCGCTTACATTATCTGGGGTCTTACTTATACCATTATGGATATTCCTTACTGGTCATTGATCCCAGCCCTTTCAAATAACCGTGAAGAGCGAGAAAAGCTTGTTGTATGGCCTCGTTTATTTGCAAGTCTTGCATGGTTTATAACCGGTACTTATGGTCTACACATTGTTGGTGAACTTGGTAATGGCGATCAAGGCGCAGGTTTCTTTAATGTTTCAATTTTAATTGCGGTGCTGTTTGTGATGAGCGCATTCTTAATCGCACGTAATGTAAAAGAAACAGTAGAAGTAGGAGAAAAAGTTCAAAAATTTAGTTTCAAAGATGTAATGGTTATTATCGGTAAAAACGACCAACTAAAAGCGCTGATCGGTGCAATACTGTCTTTCCAAGTTGCTAACCTACTTATCGGTGGCTTCGCAATTTACTACTTTACTTATGCACTGGGTAATGCTGCATTATTCCCTATTTACATGATGGTTGCAGGTATCGCTGAAGTAGCAGGGGTATTCCTATTCCCTCGTATTGCTGCGCTGTTACCACGTAAGCACCTATGGATGATTGCTTGTGGCTTCCCTGTTGTGTCTTGCTTAACTATTTTAGTGATGGGCTTTATTTCACCGGGTAACGTTATTCTAATCGGTATCGCTGGTGCAACAATCAAGTTTGGTGTTGGTATCGCAAACGCACTACAAACGGTTATGTTAGCTGATGTAGTTGATTACGGTGAGCATAAAACAGGTCGTCGTAGTGAGAGTGTTATCTTCTCTGTACAAACGATGCTAGTTAAATTCGCTGGCGCAGCAGGTGGTTTCATCGTTGGTGTTGGTCTTTCAATTGTTGGTTATGTACCAAACGTTGAACAATCTGCAAGCACAATCATGGGATTAGAAGTAATGATGGTAGGTATCCCCGCAGTGCTGATGATAACAAGTGCACTAATCTACAAGCGTTATTACTATCTACACGAAGGTTTCAGCACAGAAGTTGTTGAACAACATGAGCAAGAAATGCAATCAAAAGGTGAAACGAGCATAAGCGTAGCTTAATCATCTACGCTATACACGACACTCTCCATAATGGTTGCTAGAAGTTGCTACCGTTCGTGATGCATGTTCTGTGGACTGTGCATCTGGTGTCGTTTACTCAGTTGATTGGTATATCGATGATGGTTTAGCATCGGTTATTCCAGGGGTACTTTCATCAGGTTTAATTGGTAACAGTATTGATCATATTGATATCGGTAGGTACACAAGATTACACGGAATGGAACGCAGTAAAGAGTTATTTCAAAGTTGGACCGAAATGGCTGTATTTACAACCATCATGCGTACTCATGAAGGTAATAAACCTGCTGATAATCATCAATACGATAGTGGCTCAGAGACGCTGCAACACTTTGCACGTATGGCTAGAGAGATAAACATCTTAAGCCGTACATTAAAAATGTCTCCTTATGCTTATAAGCAAATACCACTTTCATAATCACTGCAATTAATAACAAGCAAATTAAACGACAAACGTATGGAGTTTTAGCATGTCAAAATTATTTTTTAACGAACGTAACACATTGGTTAGCGACGCAATTGATATTTGGTTACCATCAAGGGTACTGAATAGGTGCTTAGTTTACCCA
>JBALXF010000445.1:0-393 GCA_036961085.1 Psychromonas sp. | reverse complement strand
GTATTGTGATTAGAAAAGACTGGGATAAAAGCAAGGTTGCTATCATTTCTGGCGGTGGCTCTGGCCATGAACCAGCACATGCAGGATTTGTCGGCGAAGGCATGTTAACAGCAGCGGTTTGTGGTGATGTATTTGCTTCACCAAGTGTCGAAGCTGTCCTCAATGCCATTATCCATGTTACCGGTGAAGCGGGTTGTTTATTAATCGTTAAAAACTACACGGGTGATCGACTGAACTTTGGCTTAGCAGCAGAAAAAGCGAAAAAATTAGGCCATAAAGTTGAGATGGTTATCGTCAATGATGATATATCGATTGAAAACAGTAAAAAACCACGTGGTATTGCTGGTACTGTATTTGTCCATAAAGTCGCAGGTTATTACGCACAACAAGATG
>JBALXF010000444.1:0-3013 GCA_036961085.1 Psychromonas sp. | reverse complement strand
TCATCATTGAAAGAAGGTAATTGATCGACATATTGGTTTAAGTTATTAAATGCGTTTGATTTACTAAAATCTTCCCACTGTAAAACTGCATTTGGAAAATGTACTTTTACTTGTTCAACAAATTTAGCAATAAAGTCTTTGTAGGGTTGCCCTGTGATCCGTTTAGCTGGAACGCCTAAATACATGGGGTCATCAAGAAGGTTTTGATTGTCTGTGCCGATATCTAACGCAATCGGTAAACAATGATCCGGATGAATACCCGCACCGAGTGTATACAAAGATAACTTACCAATAGGGATACCCATGCCGCCAACGCCCTGATCACCTAAGCCCAATATACCTTGGCTATCGGTTACTACGATAATTTTAATATCCTTACTACTATATTGTCGTGACATTTCAGAAATACAATTAACATTGCCTTCTGTGATATATAAACCTCTTGATATTTGGAAGCGGTGACTAAACTCTTGGCAAGCTTTACCCACCGTTGGAGTATAGATAATTGGCGTCATCTCTTCTATATTACGCGACACTAAAGCGTAAAAGAGTGTTTCATTCCTATCTTGTAATGCGCGCAAGTATTGGTATTTTTCCATATCAGTAGAAGAACTGCAGAAGCCGTTATAGACACGTTTGAGTTGATCCTCAAATGTTTGTACTCTTGGGGGCAATAGTCCATTTAAAGCAAAGGCATCACGCTCTTCATAGCTAAATGCAGTACTTTTATTTAGTGTCGCATTATTTAACAATTCCGTTCCAGAGATAGAAACCGGTCTAAATTCTTTTCCTTTTGAGTCTTTCCATCTTAAATATTTTCCAATACTCATCACATACTCCGTTTGTGAAATAATACCTAACAACAGGGTTTCAATTGCCATTAAAAAACTAAAACTGGATAAATGTTGTTATTGTACTGTCAATAACTTATTTTCAATTTTTTTAACTAAGTACCAGTTTTCTTTTATGAACTGTGAAATGGCTTGCCATTTGTATTATTTTATTATTTAATGTCATTAAAGTTAATTTGATTTATAAAATTGAATTAGACTACTGATATATAGTTATTATTAGCAAAATGTTGTTAACTATATGAATGCTTAATAAGCTAAAAGGTTTTAATACAATGCCATTTTAGCTAAAAACTGCGTTAATACCTTATTATAGTCCTATGTTTGCTAAACCCTGAAATTTGTTTTAATAAATAAAATTAACTTTTAAGTTAGTCATATTTATTTCAATTTCACAAGTTTACCAATCTCTATTAGTCATACAATAGTGGCTTTTATATTATGGTCTTTGCGTTGAAATAAAATGATTAACTATCTGGGTTCTTGATATAAAATAAAATTTGATATTTGATATTTGATATTTGAGCGTTAAGCATTAGGTCGTTATTTAGACTTAAGGTAATGAGTTATTGTTCAACATAAATAACTATTGCCTATTTATACGACAATTAATTTCACTATAACGCTTTTATTGTTGTTTTAGATCAAGTAAAAACTTGATTATTTTCTAATCCGGAAAAAGACAGTTGTAAGTTGCAATTACGTTACATAATGTGGGGAACAAAATAAAGTCTTCCCCTTTTTAAATTTCACAAATAGGAATTATTTGCATGGCTAATGAACTTGTATTAGTAATAAACTCTGGTAGCTCATCTCTAAAATTTGCAGTTATAGATTCAAACTCTGGCGACGAAATTTTAAATGGATTAGGGGAGTGCTTTGGATTAGAAGAGCCTGTCATTAGCTGGAAATATCAAGATAAAAAAGTAAAAGAATCTATCACTCAATCTGATAATCATCATCAACATGCAATTAACCGCATTGTTGCATTAATTGAAGAATTAGGTTTTAAACAAGATATAATTGCTGTTGGACATCGTATTGTTCATGGTGGTGAAAGATTTACTAGTACAGTTAAAATTGACGATCAAGTACTAGCTGAAATTGAAAACATGTCAGATCTTGCTCCTCTGCATAACCCTGCTGGTGCAAAAGGTATCAAAGCGTCAATGTTAGCTTTCCCTGCATTGCCACAATTTGCTGTTTTCGATACTGCCTTCCACCAATCTATGCCTGAAAAAGCGTACACAGGCGGCATGTGTAATTCTCTTTACAAAGAATATGGTATCCGTCGTTACGGTTTCCATGGAACAAGTCACTACTACGTTAGCCGTGAAGCATCTAAAATGCTTGATATCGAAGTAGACAAAAGTAACTTTATCTCAGTACATTTAGGTAATGGCGCGTCAATTTGTGCAATCAAAGATGGTCAAAGTGTTGATACAAGCATGGGCTTTACTCCGCTTTCTGGTCTGATTATGGGAACACGTTGTGGTGATTTAGATCCAGGCATTATTGAGTTCTTATTGAAGAAAGGTTGGTCTCAAGATGAAGTATTCGATACGCTAAGCAAGAAGTCTGGCTTATTAGGTATTTCAGGTTTAACAAGTGATGCTCGTGGTATCATGGAAGCGATGGAAGAAGGGCATCAAGGTGCTAAATTAGCTTTCGAAGTATTTACTTACCGTGTTGCTAAATATATCGCTTCTTACATGGTTTCTTTAGATTCTTTAGATGGCATTATCTTTACTGGTGGTATTGGCGAGAACTCTTCACCGATTCGTCGTGAAATTCTTAACTACCTTAAGATCTTAGGTTACAAAGAAAATGTAGCAGCAAATGAAGCTGCGCGTTTTGGTAATGAAGGTATTATCACTGAAGAAAACACACCGGTAGTAATGGTGATCCCAACTAATGAAGAATTAGTAATTGTTCAAGAGTCTTTAGCGCAACTTTCTTTAGCTTAATTATAGAAAGCTAAGGATAGTTAATTAATTAATTATTTTTAACTAGTTATTTAAAATTGTATAAGATGAAGTGCTCATTATTAAGCACTTCGTCTTTAATTTTTGGTTCACATATATCTGTTCATACTCTATTAAAATCCCCCCATTTATTATCTTAATTCTATGTTGTATCTATGTGATATCTGTCTTATATCT
>JBALXF010000443.1:0-3020 GCA_036961085.1 Psychromonas sp. | reverse complement strand
CAATTTACAAGATTGGCAAGACCGCCGCAGTGCCAATGAAATCATTGCTGATATTCAACAGCGCACCAAAGATTTACCTGGTGTTGAAATTGAAATCAAAAAAGATCAGGCAGGGCCGCCAACCGGCAAAGATATACAAGTCGAGATAAGCTCAAGATATCCTGAGTTATTGCAACAGCAGACGGATAAAATACATCAATTCCTAGTGCAAAAACCTTATTTCATGAATGTTGAAGATGATGGTGAAAAGCCGGGTATTGAGTGGCAGTTCCAGATAAATAGAGCCGATGCGGCACGTTATAGTGCGGATGCAACCTTATTAGGGAGCAGCGTACAATTTTTAACAAATGGATTGATGCTTGGCACTTATCGCCCAGATGATGTTGATGATGAGTTAGATATTCGTGTTCGTTATCCTGAGCAAGAGCGTACTTTGAGCAAGCTTTCTGAGCTGCGTTTACAAACCAGCTCAGGGCAAGTGCCGGTTAGCCACTTTGTGACATTATTACCTACTGCAAAACAGTCTTCAATAAAAAAAGTGGATAGTCGAATAGTGATGACAGTGGGGGCTGATATGGCCGAGGGCTATAACTTAAGCTTGGTATTACCTGAACTTAGGGAAGAGTTACCTAGTTTAGACTTAGACCCTCGAGTGCGTTTAAAACTACGTGGACAAAATGAAGATCAACAAGAAGCGCAAGCATTTTTGAAAAATGCGTTTATGGTCGCTTTAGCGGTAATGGCGTTGATTCTGGTCCTGCAATTTAACTCTTTTTATCAATCCTTTTTAATTTTAAGTGCGGTGGTGTTTTCAACTGCAGGTGTTTTTATTGGTTTATTCTTAAGTCAGAGTGCATTTGGTATTGTGATGTCAGGGATTGGTGTTATCGCTCTTGCTGGGATAGTGGTAAATAATAATATCGTATTAATAGACACTTATAATATCCTCAAAGGTAAAGGACTCAGTAGCAAAGAAGCGATACTAAGAACCGGGGCGCAACGTATTCGCCCAGTTTTATTAACCACAGTGACGACTATTTTAGGGTTAATGCCTATGGTATTAAAAATTAATCTTGATTTCTTTGCGCGTGGTATTGAGTTTGGCGCACCTTCTACTCAATGGTGGGCACAACTTGCTACCGCGATTGCTGGAGGGTTAACTTTTGCTACTGTGCTAACACTTATTTTAACACCTTGTTTGTTAATGATTGGGGTTAACTGTTCTGCTTGGTTTGAAGCTAGTTTTCAAAAAAAACGCGTGGAAAATTAATGCTTATGTAGATCTGATTTGAATCATTGCATTCTTAAAGCTTGCTAGGGTTATTCAAGGTAATTTATCAGACTCAAGATCGGTAAGCAAAGCAAGGCACAACATGAGACCTTTCGAGATTTAACTTCGTTAATCCTCTATCGGTAGAATGAAATAAAAGACTTTAATCCTTAAATGGTCTCTCCCTTTTCGATTGTTGTAACGTAGAATTACCATGGTGTGATAAAAACCGAGCTTGAGCCCCGTAGGGAAAGGCAACTTGCACCAATCTACGTTGTTATAAAATATCGGCTTAGAGCGACTAGGCTTCAATTTTATGCCGAGTATCTCGGCATAATTTGGATTGCTGACTTTACATCTTGAAGTATCATGGGTATATATTCGCCTCCCATTTTTTACAGGGGTAATATTGTTAACCAGCGGACAGACTATATGTTAGAAAATTTCATCTATTTTTCGGATATGATTGGTGTCATTGCTTGTGCCATTTCAGGGGTATTGGTGGCGACTCGTCTACGAATGGATCCTTTTGGTATCATAGTACTGGCAGCTGTAACTGGGATCGGAGGCGGGACCTTACGTGATATGATGATGGGAGCAACACCAGTGTTTTGGATTATTGATAATACCTATCTATATGTGATCCTCTTTACTGCGATTTTAAGTGTGATTTGGCTCCACCATATACATCGCTTTCCAGCATATTTACTGCCTATTTTAGATGCCTTTGGTTTAGCCATTTTCACTATTATTGGCGCGCAAAAAGCGTTGTCTTTTGGTTTTAGTGGACCTGTCGCTATTGGAATGGGGTGCATAACGGGGGTTGCTGGTGGCATGGTCAGAGATATTCTGAGTGGGCAGATTCCGTTTGTGTTACAAAAGGAAATATATGCAACCGCATCTATTTTAGGTGCAACCCTGTTTGTTATTTCTAACTTCTTTGCTTTTACACCAATTTTATCCATGATTCTTGCAATGTGTGGCACATTAACCCTACGATTAAGTGCAATATATTGGCATCTTTCTTTACCCGTTTTCACCCCAGATCGAGAAGCATAACCCTATATTATTGGTTTAATAAATATCTCCAATCTAAACGAATAAGAAGCACTTAATGATTAGGTGCTTCACCTTCTTTAATAAACTTATCGAACTGTTTAAAGGCAGCGCACCTTGTGTAAATTTGAAACGTATTTTGCTGCACTGAAAGTTGCTTGTAATTTACCCTTGTCGATTTTAAATCTTGACGTATTATGAATAGATAAGTTCGTCGCTAGTGAGCATAACTGGTTGGTAATATTAAAATTGTTAAAAATAGGTAGCTAAATGGAAGTGGTACAAGATTCGAAACAATTAGTTGATTGGTTCCGTAGTTCGGCGCCTTATATCAATGCTCACCGCAATAAAACATTTGTCTTAATGTTGGGCGGAGAAGCTTTAGAAACCGATAACTTTCAACATATTATTAATGATATTGCACTATTGAATAGTTTAGGTGTAAAGCTCGTTTTGGTGCATGGTGTGCGCCCGCAAATTCAGAAACAGTTAGATTTACATGGTCATAGCAGTCAATTTGTTGATGATTTACGGATCACCGATGATAAAAGCTTAACCATTATCAAACAAGCTGTTGGTGCTGTGCAAATTGAATTGCAAGCGCGTTTGTCTATGGGATTAGCGAACTCGCCTATGCAAGGTGCGAGTATCCGTACCGTGATTAGCAATGTAGTAACTGCACAGCCTATTGGAA
>JBALXF010000442.1:0-3029 GCA_036961085.1 Psychromonas sp. | reverse complement strand
AGCGAACTTTAGTTTCAGCTTCCGACAATGAAAGATCTTTATCAACTAACACTGCAACCGTGATCTCTTCGTTTTGATAATCAATGGTTGATTTAACTTGCATATCCTCACTAAATTCAACATTGCGCTGTTTTTGTGAGGAGTCTGCCTCTCCCCACTTTTGCACCACTTGCTTTTGGAACTGATCAAAGTCTTTTAGGTATTGATCCCGCCACTGTTCATATTCAGTCTGTTGCGAGCCCATAAATTTTTCAAAGTCATTTTCTTCAACAGCTGAGTGTTGCGACTGCTGCTGATAAAGTGTCATCTCTTTATCTAACTCCGCAAAAGGGTCTCCGCTAGAGAAGCTATTAAAGCTAACTAAACAAGTAGATAAAAAGATAAAATGACCTTTCATAAGGGCTCCTTTTTAAGGTAATAAACGATTCACAAAGGGGATTTTTGCCAATAACATCGCGCAAATTAACGACACGGCCATCACCAACAAAGTAATAATCGGAATCGCTAACCAATTGCTAACAAAGAAGCTATAAACACCATTATCTAAATCACGGATCGGAATTAAAATGATCGGATGTAATAAATAGATCCCAAGGCTGTATTTGGAGATAATAGATACCAGGCTACGTAAACGTCCCTTAATATTTTCGGCATAAGTTTGTGCAACCACAAAGATCATCCCACCAATAATTGCAGTATTGAGTGTTTTATAGCCCATAAAAAAGCTACTGTATTCACCGATTTCAAGCGCGATTTGCCAAGTGCCAAAAAAATTAAAAAGTAACATAGCCACGCCTAAAATAACCCAATTTCTTAACTGTCCTGAATTATCTCGATTAAATAAATACCAGCCTAAGATCAAATATCCAATATATAGGAACAAGTTCTCTTGTAAAAAGCTTTCAACTTTCAACCAATTCATTAAAAACAAAATCATAATACAAGCGATGGCCAGTTTAATGTGTTCGGGAGATGCTTTTTTTAATAAGGGGATTAAAAAAGGAATAACAAAATATAGAGGGATAAAATCGTAAAAGAACCACAGGTGATACCATACTGGATCATTTGCCGAGTTCTCAATTAATCGTACGGTTTCACTACTTGACCAGGCTCCGGTGAAAACCCCATTCACCATAAAACCACCGACAAGCGAATAAATAAGTGTCCACCCAACAAATGGAATGACTACTTTAGCAACACGCTTGCTCAGGTAATGTTCACAGTTAAACGCACGTTCAGTAGATAGTAACAGGGCGCCACTTATCATCATAAAAATAGGTACAGCCCATCGTGTTACACTGTTAATCCCAGATGCGGCCAACCACTGCATTTCTGGAATCTGTCCATATAAGTCTCTAAATGGACCTAAAACATGAATAGCAATCACTGCAATCGCAGCAACAAAACGTAAAAAATCAATATAGAAGATTGATGGAGCTACTTGTTTCATATACATTTTCTTCTTTTTTTAAGATAAGAATAACAATTAGACGGTAATTTCTACTATTGCAAGATAAGCTGTAAAAGACAATCAATGACTGCACATTTTTATTAACTTCATCTATACCCATGCTACTTCAAAATGCTTTGTCAGGTTTCAGCTCGGATGCCAGAACAAGACGCAACATGAGGAAATGGTTATTCCCTTTTCGATTGTTGCAACGTAGGGCTGGTGTTCGAGCTGAATCCCCGTAGGGCAAGCTAACTTGCACCAATCTGCGTTGTTATAAAATCTCTATGTAGAACAACTATACTTCAATTTTATGCCTAACATCTCAGCACAATTTAACTTGCTGACTTTGCATTTTGAAGTAGCATGGGTATAAACTAATCAAATGGATAAATTAAAATGGAAGAGCTTTAAAATAGTGCTAAACACCACAATAAAGAATAGTGCCCTCGCCTATTTTTACATTCTTAATTTAGTTCTTTTTTTAATTTTATATTGCCCGTCGCTAAACGCTAACTTTATCGCTTGGGATAAAGAAAATGATGTCTGGCTAACTCAGACTTCTGAACATTTCTCTATCAGTTATTTAAGTATCCACCAGACGGATGCCGATCGTGTTTTACAAATTGCTGAAGAAGTGCACCGTGAATTAATCCCCTTTTTTGAAAACAGCCCCGAAGAACGTACCGATATCATCATGTATGATGACTCTGACTATGCGATACCGAATTACTCCGCATTAGAGCAAGGTGAAATCCGATTATTAATGACGCCACCTACAGAAGTCATTGATCTAGCCGAAACAGAAAATTGGATATACTTATATCTCAGCAATGAATACAGCAATATCCTGCATTTCAACCTGGCTAAAGGCACACTACGTGGTCTTTTTCTTTCGCCAGAATTTACGCCTTCTTTCTTAATTGAGGGCTTATCACTTTATCTAACCAGTTACTCGCAATTACAATCCAAGTATTTAGGCTCAAGTAAATTTGCGATGAAGATGCGTATGGAAGTAGCAGCAGATGAACTTATGCAACTGCAGCAAGTCATCTTAAGCAATAAACAATGGCCATTAGAATCTATGTATCTGTATGGCGCATATTTTATTCATTATTTAGCCATCACCTACGGTGAAGATAAGATCTTTGATTTTTTAGAAAACTATAACCAAAATTTATTCTCTTATCTGTCTCTTAATACAGAGACTGAAAAAGTATTTGGTAAAGAGTTTTTAACCCTGTGGGATGAATTTCAAGATTACTTAACTATTAAGTTCTCATCACAAATTAGTCTATTAGGAGATAACCAAGTCAATGGTGATTTATTACTTAACACGCCATTTCTCCAAGTTACGGCAAACCACCAAGATGGTTTATTGTCATCTTTTGTAAATGGTGAAGATAGGCATCAAATCATTAACTATCAAGGTAAGGAATGGCAACAAATCACAGCGACACACAAACTTGTCGCAATGGATACCCACCCAACATCCGGAATAGCAATCACACGCAATATCGCATACCTAGATGGTAGAAAGCTAAATGATATTTTCATTTATGATGACAATGAATGGACA
>JBALXF010000441.1:0-3062 GCA_036961085.1 Psychromonas sp. | reverse complement strand
CTGAAAAAGCAGCTGCAGAAAAAGCTAAAAAAGTAGCTGCTCAAAAAGCGGCTCAAGAGAAAGAGCGTTTACGTCAAGCTGAACTAGATAAGCAGATGGAACAAGAGTTTGACGATGCATTCTCTAGTGCACAAAGTTCTAAGCAACTATCTGAAATTGCTCGATATACAGCACTTATTCAAGATAAAATTAGCCGTAATTGGCAAGTTGAACCTAGTATGAAAGGCAAAACCTGTACATTAGCAATACGATTGGCTGCGGATGGACTAGTATTGAGCGTTAACCATAGCAGAGGTGATACTCAGCTTTGTGAGTCGGCTAGACGTGCCGCTTTAAGAGCGAGAACATTACCTATACCGAAAGACCCTGATATTTCATCTCAGTTCCGTGATTTTGATATAACTTTAGAACCAGAATTTTAAGGATTAAATACGCATGTTATTAAGATTATTTTTATCACTTTCTATTATTGTCTTTTCCGCACAGGCATCTGCGCGACTGGATATATTAATTACTGAAGGTGTATCTACAGCCAGACCGATTGCTGTCATTCCTTTCAAATGGTTAGGTGAAGGAAAACCACCGCAAGACTTCTCGAAAGTGATTGCAAATGATTTGGAACGTAGTGGACAATTTAGCCCGATGTCAGTGGATAAAATGCCTAATACACCTTCAAAAAGCAAAGACGTTAATTATGATGTTTGGAATTCAATGGGCGTTGAAGCAATCGTAATGGGGGAGGTTGCCCCCGCTGCAGAAGCTGGCAAGTACACCATAACCTATGAGTTGTTAGACGTATTAACAGGTAACGTTAATGTCGCGGAATATAGTCCAGTATTAGATAAACGTCGTAGCACAGTAAAAACGACACAGCTTCGTCAATATGCGCATCGTATCAGTGATATCGTCTATGAAAAGCTGACTGGCAACAAAGGTGCCTTTTTAACACGCATTGCTTATGTTGTAGTAGATCATAAAAGTAGCCACCCTTACCAACTTCGTATTTCCGATTATGACGGTTACGGTGAAAAACTAGTGTTACGTTCTAAACAGCCAATTATGTCTCCATCTTGGTCACCAGATGGACGAAAATTGGCTTACGTTAGTTTTGAAAAACGTACATCACAAATCTATGTACAAGATTTATACACGCAAAAACGTGAATTGATGACTTCATATCCAAAAATCAATGGATCTCCTAGCTGGTCTCCAGATGGAAAACAGCTTGCTTTAGTGTTATCTAAAGATGGACAACCAGAAATATATGTATTAAATACAACGAGTAAGGCAATACGTCGAATCACAAACAACCGTGTTATTGATACTGAGCCAAGTTGGACTCCTGATGGTAAAAGTCTTATTTTCTCATCAACTAGGGGCGGAAGACCGCAAATTTATCAAATTGGGCTCACATCTGGAAAAACAAAACGCCTAACTTGGGAAGGTGAAATGAATTTAGGTGGAACAATTACCCCTGATGGTGATAATCTAGTCGTCGTTAGTCGTCATAATGGAAACTACAAAATTTCTGTACAAGATCTTGATTCGGGAGAATTAAGGACGTTAACCAAAACGCAATTAGATGAGTCACCTAGTGTCGCACCTAATGGCAGTATGATTATTTATAGCACTGTTTATAAAGGGAAGCAGGGCTTAGCCTTGGTTTCTATGGATGGGCGTTTTAAAGCAAATATTCCAGCAAAGAGTGGTGAAGTTAAATCACCAGCCTGGTCTCCATTCTTAAAATGATATATATAACAATAATTTAAGGGAAAAAAATGAATTTAACTAAGATTTCAAAGAGCCTACTAATTGCACTACCTATGCTAGCATTAGCTGCATGTAGTTCAAATGACAGCATGGATACAGATACCGATGCAACAAACAGCGCAGCAGAAGCAGCAGCTGCTGCTGAAGCAGGAAATACAGTTGAAACTGATACAATTTCTGCAGTAGAGCTAACTGAAGAAGAGTTAATGGTTCAAGAGTACACAGATGCAATTTTAGAAACGACTATTCAATTTGATTTTGATAAAGCGATGATCAAACCTGAATTTACATCTATTCTAGATGCGCATGCTGAATTTTTAGTTGATAACCCTGAAAAATCATTAACTATCGAAGGACATACTGATTCAAAAGGTACTCCTGAGTACAATATTGCATTAGGCGAACGTCGTGCTATGTCAGTATCGACTTACCTTGAAAACATGGGTGTTTCAACAAGCCAAATTAGTGTTGTAAGTTACGGTGAAGAAAAGCCAGCTAACCCTGCACATAATGAAGCGGCTTGGAATGAAAACCGTCGTGCAGAATTGGCTTACTAATTCTTATGAAAACAAATAGCATTCAGGCGGCCATCATCATGGCCGCTTTTTTAACTAATACTGCATTCGCAGCTGCGCCAGTAAATGATGTTACTCAAGGTAGTGGTAACAGCAATGTCGAGAAAGAATTAAATGACATTAAACGTTTATTAGAGTCGCGCAATAGAATGCAACAGCGCTTTCAGAATCAACTTACGGAGATCTCGGATGAGTTGAATCAAATGAAAGGTGACATGGAGCAATTTGATTATAAAATAAATCAAATTGAAAACCGTCAGCGTAATTTGTTTGAGTTAATTGAAGACAGAAAAGCGGGGCCTACAACCAAAGCAACGGGTTCAAAGTCTAAGACCCCAGTTAATGCTAATGAAAAAGCCAGTTATCAAGCAGCTGTAGATTTAGTGCTCATTAATAAAGATTTCGAGCAGGCAATAACGGCTTTTGAAGCTTTTGTTATTGATTACCCTAATTCGGAATATGTCGCTAATTCACAGTATTGGTTAGGGCAATTATTTTATAAAGAGAAAAAACGTGCTGAAGCGCGTAATGCATTTGTGATCGTCACAGAAAAATTCCCTGATTCCAATAAACGTGCTGATTCGTTATTTAAAATTGGGATAATCGATGAATATTTAGGAAAAACAACTTCTGCTAAAACTTTTTATGAAAAAGTGTTAAAAGAGTATCCTAATTCATCGGCGGCAAATCTTGCGAAAAAACGTATGCAAGCATTAT
>JBALXF010000440.1:0-3071 GCA_036961085.1 Psychromonas sp. | reverse complement strand
CTGTAAATGAACTCGAACCGAAACGTAGTTCCGCAGTTGATTGAAGTGTGCGTGGTAGTGTCTTTAATATTTTTACAAAAACAACCTGAGTCATCTACATAAGCACATAGAAATATGCACTCCTTTGATAAACGCTAAAAGCAGAAATTATCAATCACCGGCGAATAATAACTTGTGCTTCCATCACCACTTCACGTTGTAATTGCAATTCAATTTCAGCTTTTATTAAATCGAGTTTCTGATTGGTTAATGCAGAAGGTGTCACTAATTCAACCGATAACTGTAATGGTTCAATAGCACGAGCATGAACCTGACGAATGGTGACCTCACCAATCTGTTTGCCCTCTAATTGCTGCATAACGGATGACTCGTCAGATAAACGCATAAAACTAAAGGCTAATGGAACACTCACTAGGAGCACCGCCAGTAACGCGATACTTAATCCTTTTTTAGCTCGTTTAAAAGGCGCGAAACCTAAGGCTAAGAAAGTCACGGCAGCGGCAAACACTATCCCAGCCAGATTGGTTAAGAAAAGTAATAAAGCTCCCCAAGCGATATGGAAATCAAGCCAGCCGAGGCCAATTCCGGTAACCGCAAGAGGTGGTACTAGCGCAACGGCGATCGCAACACCCGCCATACTTTTAGCCGCTTCGATCCGAGCATGCGCATAGGCGCCAGCAATACCCGATATAACAGCAACACCTAAATCTAACAAGCTCGGACTTAATCGCGCAGCAATTTCAGGGGTCACGGTTTCCATCGGCATAATAAAAGTGGCGGCAGCAGCAAAACCTAACGACAAACATAATCCGATCAATAATGTTCTTATACTATCCGTTAATAAATGCGCATCTTGCCGTACTAATGCCATTGATAGGGAGATGATAGGTGCCATTAAAGGCGCTAAGATCATTGCCCCGATAATCACCGGAGCAGAGCTGGCAAATAATCCGATACTAGCTAATAAAGTTGATAATACCATCAAGGTTAAAAAGGCCGGGGAAGACGTGGCATTTTCTCGTAACAGTTGGTATAGCTCTTTAAATTCTTCTGTTGCAGCATGCCCGATAATTGGTAATTTTTGACTCACCATTGCAGTAATGGCTTCACCAATAGGCAAACGTGTGACTTTTCTCTGTTCCTTATTGCTGGTCGATGTTTCGACAATCGGTAAGGCTTCACCAACCAATAAATTCAACACTCGAGGTTCAGTGTCGACTAATAATTTATCAGCTTGGTAGGTATTGCCATCAATTTTATAAGTTAGCTGTCCACCATTTTCTATGGTAAATGATTTCGCTTTTAATAAGCCGATAAAGTTAGGTAGGTTAACTGTTCGACGAAATGGCACTATCAGAAAAAAACGCAACATCTCCATCACGCTTCGAGGCGCAATAACCATTGAATGACACATACCATCATTAATATGTGTCTCGGGTAAGACCCCATTAGAGAGAGAAGAGCCATGGGCATGTTCAAGAATAACTAAACCAATCGCAGCGGTACTAAAATGGCTTTCATTTTCAGTGCTAAAAGTCATTTTTTGTGGACAGATAGAGCGAAGTTTCAGCGCGTTTTCAAATGCAAACTTCATCCTTTCTCGCCAGATAAGGCTCTTAGTTGTCGGTAATAAGTTAAAACATTCACCGAGTACCACTGAGCTTAAAACTAATTGACCATTACAGCGCAATATATCTACTTTTTGTGGTTCAGCGAGCTGTGCGCTTTCGATTGCTTTTTGTAAGTTACTTTCGATACAAAAACCACGCCGCGCATAAGGTGAAGCTTGATAAGGAAGAATAGCTAAAAACCAGCCTCCTTTAATTGCAGCCTCAATGATCACTGGCGCATTTTGATCACTAACATAAGCGTAAACTCGGCTTTCTGAGCTGAACTGTGCAGGAGAATCCCTTTCCCATTCTTTGGGTAATAGCTGATCAGTAAAAAAAGGTAAAACCTTGTCGTTTATTTGGTCTTTTGTTTCACTATCAAAAAGCAAAAAGCTATCAGACATATCCTTATCTCGATCTCTAATTTACAAAAAGTAACTTCAGTATGATCGCGCATTTTTATTAAGGCAATGTATGCAGCTATTTTTAGCTAAATAATAATAGGATTTTGTGCGCTCAAGGGAAAGGTTATTGGTTATAGGTAAACAGAAATATCAATGAATAGAATTAAAAAAGTGCTGAACAATTACGAACAGCGCTTAGTAGTCATGATAAGCAATCAAAACAGGGTGTTTTATACTGCTATTGGATATTGCTATTTTATATGAACAGCTTAAAAGATAAAACTCGCGCCTAATTCAGCACTCGAAACTGTACTACGAATATTTTTAAACATATCGCGGCCCCAAGTTTGTTGCTGAGTTTCAGTATCTGGTGCTAATAAAGTACGTTCACTTACATCAGTAAGATTATCGACTGTACCCGTAATGCAGTTTAATTTAATTAAATCGCCATCACGAATTAATCCAATCGCCCCACCATGTAAAGCTTCAGGTGAAACATGGATAGCAGCGGGTATTTTACCCGAAGCGCCTGAAAGACGACCATCGGTCAATAATGCTATTTGATAACCGGATTTTTGCAAATTACCTAAAATAGGCATCAATTTATGCAATTCAGGCATACCATTTGCTGCAGGACCATTGTATGAAACTACCACGACACAATCTTCATTTAACGTGCCTGCTTGATAGGCTTTTTCAACATCATGTTGTGAATGAAATACCCTAGCTGGTGCTTCAATAACCTGATATTTTTCCGCAACTGCAGAAACCTTAACAACACAACGGCCGATATTACCGGTTAACATTTTAGTGCCGCCAGTTTTTTGGAAATAACCATCATCTGCAGCTAAAACTTGTGTATTTGATGATTCACCTAACGCTTGCCAATCTAGCTTGCCATCGACTAAACGAGGCGATAATAATTGCTCTTCAAAACGTCCAAAAGTCGGCGTCACATCTGTGTGCAAAAAGTTACCTGCATGCAAACGCTTCATTAATGCAGGTACTCCGCCTAGACGCTGAAATTCATTGACGTCTGCAGGACCATTTGGATAAA
>JBALXF010000043.1:0-11585 GCA_036961085.1 Psychromonas sp. | reverse complement strand
CGGTGAATTAAGTAAATGTTTCATTATTCAGCAGCTCTCCCTTTTTGCGGAAATAATCCTTTAGGTCGTTTTTGAATAAACAAGACTAGACCGACCAATACGATAATATTTGCCAATACAGGCCCCATTGATGGTTCCAAGAACTTGTTAAATGTACCCATGGTCATTGCAGCTACTAAGGTCCCCCATAAGTTACCCACTCCTCCAAATACAACCACTAGGAATGAATCGATAATATAAGCTTGCCCTAAGTTAGGCCCCACATTGGTTAATTGACTCAATGCAACACCTGCGATACCAGCAATACCAGAGCCTAAACCAAAGGTGATTGCATCAACCCATGAGCTTTTAATACTCAGCGCTCTTGCCATATCACGGTTTTGCGAAACAGCGCGTACATGTAACCCTAGCGATGATTTCTTGAGGATCATTAGCAGTGAGAAGAACACCATTAACGCAAATAAAATAATGTATAAACGGTTATAAGTCAGCGATAACATCGGGTTAATCTCAAGTGAACCACTCATCCATTGCGGAGCCTCTACTTGACGATTAAGTGGCGAGAAAACAGTTCTTACTAATTGCTGTAAAATCAAACTGATACCGAAAGTGGCGAGTAGCGTTTCTAAAGGACGTCCTTTTAAAAATCTAATTACGCCACGCTCGATTAGCACCCCAACAAAACCAGAAACTAAGAAAGCAGCGGGTACGGCCATTAATAATGAATACTCAATTAAATTCGGGAACATTTGCTGAATAACATAGGTCGTATAAGCCCCTAGCATCATCATCTCGCCATGTGCCATATTAATAACCCCCATCACACCAAATGTGATAGCGAGACCAATGGCTGACAGTAATAAAACTGACCCTAAACTTAAACCGAAAAATAAATTTTCAACCAAGCCATAAACACTTGCTTGTTGCTCAATGCTACCAATTGATTGTGTTAATACATCTCTCAACTCAGCGGTATCTTCCTGCTTATCTAATAGACTTAATTGTTTAACTAATACATTTTTCACGGTCGGCTCTAAACGCCCCGAAAGTTGCTTAGCAGCGGCTAATTTTTCTGTTATTGAGCCCGTTTCCATTTGTTCAATCAATAAAATAACGGACATCAACTCACGAACATCTTGATCATGCTCACCTTTGATCAGATTCGTTACAGAATTGATACCAACTTGATTAGGGTTTTGTAATAACTGATTAAGCGCAGCAATACGGAGGGATTTATCTTTACTGGTCAAATCGAGGTTGGCTAACAGATCTCGAATCTGTCCACGCAGACGGTTATTGGTTCTGACCTTTTTAATCGCCGATTTATTTACAGTGGGCAATACCTCTGCTGTTAATGGATCGGTTAATTGATACTGTTTTTGCTGATTTCTACGAGCAACAACCACTTTTTTGTTTGATTTTAGGTAATATAGATCTCCTGACATCAGTGGCTGTAGAATATCACGCACCATAGGTGCTGATGTCGCCGCTATTTTTTCAATGAGTGGTGCCATCTTAATTAATTTTATAGTGGGTAATTGCTCGACAAGGGATGGCAGTACAGAATTATCTTGCGTTTCACTAACAGCAGTTGAAGCGTTGAATGACATGACACAGAAAAATAATAGAGAAAATAGTCTCAACATTAGCTGTTCCTTTATATTTATTATTCAAATTCATAAAAAATGGGAGGTAAATTCACCTCCCACTGGATAGTTCATTTAATACTTTATGATTAGAATTTTTGACCAGAACATTTCGCGGTAGTGATATCGAAGTTGCCACATTTGATTGGCGCAGTCCAATCAGAGACTAGGTTTTTCGAGCTTGGTAAAAAGTCAGACCATGCATCACCAATCACAGTATCTGGCGTTGACCAAACCACTTCAAATTGACCATCTTCTTGGATTTCACCAATCAGTACAGGTTTAGATAGATGATGATTGGGATTCATTACTGCAATACCGCCCGTTAAGTTAGGTACTGCGATACCAATCATCGCTTGTTCAACAGCATCTACATCAGTTGTACCCGCTTTCTCAACTGCTTTTACCCACATTTTGAAACCGATGTAAGTGGCTTCCATTGGGTCATTAGTGACACGCTTATCATCACCAATGTATTTTTTCCAGCTAGCGATAAATGCTTCATTTTCAGCACTTTCAACACTTTGGAAGTAGTTCCATGCGGCTAAGTGACCTACTAATGGCTTAGTATCAAAACCTGATAGCTCCTCTTCACCAACAGAGAATGCAATCACAGGGATATCTTCAGCAGAGATCCCTTGGTTACCTAACTCTTTGTAAAATGGAATATTTGCATCACCGTTTACCGTAGATATTACTGCCGTTTGTTTACCTTCAGAACCGAATTTTTTCACATTAGCAACAATACCTTGCCAATCTGAATGACCAAATGGCGTGTAGTTAACCATGATATCTTCAGCTTTCACGCCTTTAGCTAGCAAGTATGCTTCTAAGATTTTATTGGTTGTGCGTGGGTAAACGTAATCCGTACCTAATAATACAAAACGCGTCGCGCCGATATCATTAATTAGGTAGTCAACTGCAGGGATTGCTTGTTGGTTTGGAGCCGCGCCGGTATAAAATACATTTTTAGATGACTCTTCACCTTCATATTGCACTGGGTAAAACATTAAGCCGTTAAGCTCTTCTAAAACAGGTAATACTGATTTACGGGATACCGATGTCCAGCTACCAAAGATAACGTCTACTTTTTCTTTCGCTAAAAGCTCTCGCCCTTTCTCTGCAAAAAGCGGCCAATTTGATGCCGGATCTACAACCACTGGTTCAATCTGTTTACCGAGTAATCCGCCCTTGTCATTTTGATCCTTGATCATCATTAATACCGTGTCTTTTAGTGTCGTTTCACTAATTGCCATGGTTCCGGATAAGGAATGCAATACGCCAACTTTAATGGTATCAGCTGCGTAAGCAAAGTTGCTTACTAATCCTGTTGCAACAATTGAGCTAGCTACGATAAGCTTTTTAAGTTTCATATTATCTTTCCTTGTCTCTCATTTAGTAAATATGTACGTATTGTGATGCTGTGGCTGGCTTCTAAACGCCCCTTACTACAACTGTGCTAAGTATTGAATAATTTTTGAATGGGGGGAATGCGCAAAAGTGCGCAACGAACTACGTAATACTACGCATATCAGACCGGTTTAAATTTAGGTAGAATGCATGCAGGAGATATTAGAATGTGCGAATCTGCTCTATTGTAAAAAGGGGATGGTAAAAATACTGGGACTTAAATGAACTATAGAGCACTGCAAACTTGATTGTCGCTGATATGGCGAGGAGAACGATAACCTGCGTAAAGTTTGCTGGTTATCGCATAATAGACAGGGCAACTTTTAAATTGACCCTCTATAATTTCTAAATTTTTAATCTAAATAGATAAAACCAAAATTGCTGCGTAATTTCCCAAACGCACGCTGGGTTAAATGACGCACTTTAGCTTTTTTCTTACTTTGTAAAACTGCTTGCTTTAGTTGCTTGAGATTTTTCATCGTATAATCTCCCGTTCCATTAAAATTGCGAATCAATTTTTGTTTCAGTAAGAGATGGTCATTTTCAATACCGCTATGCAAAATGTCTTTAGAAAGACGAAGCGATCTAGCATAGTTATTCTATTCGATATCTTTTCATGACCATTATTAGGGTGACGGTTAAGTCAATAGTCTCCATTAACTACGTAAAATAACACTGATGAATGAGATATCTAAAGCGACAGGCTCAATGTTTTTTCCCAGGAAGCCGTGCCGAGAGTTTTGCTCAGCTAGCAATAACTCTTGGTCTGTCAATGTGGTTTCTCTTATGGACCTCAAAAAAGGGCCTGATAAACTAACCTTGATATACTCTACAACGCTAGTAAAGATAGCCGTTAATCCAGATACAATAATTACTTTGGTATGTTTCATAGTTAGTTTCCTTCTCTTTATCTTGCTTGTTGGTACTTTCACTCTTGGAAACCTTAATTACAGACTTATTCCAATTGCTATTAATATGATTCAATTAATGCAATCTTTAAATACGTAGAAAGGCGTAATGGACTACGTAAATCTACGCATATCAACGAGATATTTAACGGGATAAACTGATCAGAGCCCCCCCTACAAACTTAATTAAGCGGTAGCGAATGCACTCTAATCAAAAAATACTAAAAACACGTCGAACCTATAATAAGCTTGTTGCCAATGAGATGATGGAAGATTTTGCGTTGCGTTTTACTGCTAAACGCGCACGAAAATGGTCTTTGAATCGGATCTCTCTTACCGCATTAGGCATTGTTTCATTTTTGGTTCTTGAAGCGATAGGCGGGGCTATCACACTTAACTTTGGTTTTATCAATTCGTTATGGGCTATTTTAGCGGTCACTTTTATTATCTTTTTCACTGGCTTACCTATTAGCTATTACGCAGCTAAATATGGCGTCGACATTGACTTGCTGAGTCGTGGTGCTGGATTTGGTTATATAGGTTCAACTATCACTTCGCTTATATACGCATCATTTACCTTTATCTTTTTTGCCCTTGAAGCTGCCATTATGTCAATGGCATTACAAATGCTTTTTGGATTGCCCTTATCCATTGGTTATATTGTTAGTGCAGTATTGGTTATTCCCTTAGTGACACATGGTATTACCTATATCAGTCGTTTTCAGGTCTGGACGCAACCTCTTTGGGTTGCACTGCAGCTACTGCCGCTATTTTTTGTTTTTACACACCCAGATAGCCATTTTGATGAGTGGATGCAATTTACCGGTAAAGCCGGGGAGTCTGGCGCAACTTTTAACCTGTTACTGTTTGGTGGCGCTTCAGCGGTATTGTTATCTTTAGTGGCGCAAATTGGTGAGCAGGTGGATTTTTTACGATTTTTACCGGAAAAACCGGAAAAAGCAGCATGGCGTTGGTGGGTAGCACTGATTGCTGGAGGACCGGGCTGGATTGTCTTTGGTGCACTCAAGTTATTACTCGGATCCTTTTTAGCCTATTTTGCCCTACAACAAGGGATTGATATGGAGCTCGCGGGGGATCCCGCGCATATGTATCAACTCGCTTATAGTTATGTATTCGACAACCCTAATATCAGCCTGATTGTTGCCTGCACCTTTGTGGTTATTTCGCAGTTAAAGATTAATGTGGCGAATGCTTATGCTGGCTCGCTCGCTTGGTCGAACTTCTTTTCGCGGGTCACCCATAATCACCCCGGACGTGTTGTATGGATGGTTTTTAATGTCGCCATTGCATTACTACTAATGGAGTTAGGGATATATCAAACCATTGCCAGCATGTTATCGGTTTATTCGGTGATCGTATTAGCCTGGTTAAGCTCTGTGGTGGCGGATCTAGTGATTAATAAACCGCTCGGCCTTAGCCCGAAACATATCGAATTTAAACGCTCGCAGCTCTACGATATTAACCCTGTCGGTATCGGATCAATGCTTATTGCATCAGTGGTTGGTTTTACTGCGCATTTGGGGTTTTATGGTGATACCATCAAGGCACTAGCGTCATTTATCGCTTGCGCACTGCCTTTCATTACCGTGCCATTGATAGCTTGGTTAACAAAAGGAAAATATTATTTGGTCGATAATTCATTCGAAAACAAACAACCAAAGATGAGTACCCTGACTCAATGTCATATTTGTGAGAATAGCTTTGATCGTGAAGATATGACTGTTTGCCCTGCCTACGGGAAGGCAATATGCTCATTATGCTGTAGTTTAGATGTGCGTTGTGGTGATCAGTGTCGAACGGAGGCAACTATTGATAAACAAGCATATCGTTTTTTTAGATCTTTTCTAACCGATAAAGCGATAAAAAAATTAACTACTCCCTTGATAGTTTATATAGGTGTAACCTTAGGTTTAAGCTTAGTTGGAGCTGGGATTTTATTCCTAATTTACCTGCACTTACCTGTTGATGAACCGTCTATTAAACAAGTGTTTGCAATAACCTTGATCAAAATTTTCTTTTTGCTGTTGATTATCATAGGGGTAATCAATTGGTTATTCATTTTAGCGAGAAGTAGTAATAAATCAGCTTTGAAAGAGTTACGCTCTCAAAGGAATGTCTTAGCTAAAGAGGTGCAAGCTCATGAGAAAACTGCATCAGCTTTACAAGGAGCAAAAGATGTTGCTGAGTCTGCAAATGAAGCTAAAAGCCGCTACCTTGCGGGCTTAAGCCATGAACTACGTACACCATTAAATGTATTATTAGGTTATGCTCAGTTATTAAGTCAAGATCAAGCGTTATCTTCTAAACACCGTGAAACAATCATGATTGTGAAACGTAATGGCGAGCATTTAGCCGATCTAATTGAAGGCTTATTGGAAATATCCAAAATAGAAGCAGGGAAAGTTACTTTACAGCGTGATGAATTCAATCTGAAAACGATACTGCAGCAATTAGTTGATATGTTCCAAATGCAAGCGAGTAAAAAAGGCATTGCTTTTTATTACGAACGCGCTAAAAACCTTCCTGATTATGTGGCAACCGATAAACAGCGTTTCCGACAAATATTAATAAACTTAATTTCTAATGCGATAAAATATACGGAGCAAGGTTCGGTGACTTTTAGAGTTACTTATCGTAATCAAGTGGCACATTTCAGTATCATTGATACAGGTGTCGGGATAACAAAATCAGACCAAGCATTAATTTTTAAACCTTTTGAACAGATTCGAAATGATCACACACAAGCTATTGGAGGTACTGGTCTAGGTTTAACTATTTCACGCTCGCTTAGTGAATTAATGGGAGGAGAGATCTCTCTATCGAGTGTTATTGGGCAAGGTTCAACGTTTAATTTACGTTTGATGCTGCCGACATTGCATCAGGAACGAAAGCAATCAGAGCCCGAAAAAGATAAAAAAATAAACTCCTACAAGGGCAATACAAAGACAGTTTTAGTGGTTGATGATGATATGAATCAACGCCAATTGATGTTTGATTTACTACAACCTTTGGGATTCATCGTGTTGTTAGCCGATGGGGCGGAGGAAGGCTTCCAACATTTACAAGGTGATCCAATTGATTTGCTTTTACTCGATGTTCGTATGCCTAAGGTAGATGGATGGAAAATGGTTAAACAATTAAGGGAGAAGCATTATTCAATGCCTGTTTTGATGGTTTCAGCGAATGCTCGAGATGCAGAGTTTAACCTACAAGCTGAAGGTTTTCACAATGGCTATATTGCAAAACCTGTTAACTTAGATGCTCTATTAGGAAAAATAGCACAGTTATTAAACCTGCAATGGTTATATAAAAATATTGGTAATAAGCAACAAACTCTCTGTGTAGCTGAACCCCATAAAAATATGGTATCAACAGATCAATATCTAGAATTAATTGCTTTGGCCGAAATAGGATATTTAACGGGCTTTAAAGAAAAATTCTCTGAAATAGCTAACGAATATCAATATCCCGCAGATGTCGCTGCACAAATATCGAGTTATGTAGAAGTCTGTAATTTCCCTAAAATTATTCAATACTTAAGTGAGTTAAGCCATGAAAAGTAATAATACTGAAATTGTGTTAGTGGTTGATGATTCACCCGAGTCACTTGGAATGCTAAATGTGGCCTTGAATGCGCAAGGTTATACAGCATTAGTCGCATTAAGCGGTTTACAAGCATTGGCTATAGCAGAAAAGGTTGAGCCTGATGTTGTTCTGCTGGATGCCATGATGCCAGGAATGGATGGATTTGAAACCTGCCGCCGCTTAAAGGAAAACCTGCCGAATACGCCAATTGTGTTCATGACAGGTTTGACCGATGTTGAAGATGTTGTAAAAGGGTTTGCAGCGGGTGGGGTTGACTACGTAACTAAGCCTATTTCTCCTGATGAAGTGATTGCGCGTATTAAAACCCATATACAAACTGCAAAGCTGGCTTTGAGTGCGCAAAATGCACTTGATCATGCGGGAAAAAATGTATTTTGTGTTGGCGAACAGGGGAGGTTATCTTGGGCTACGCCGCATGTACATCAATTAATTGCGGAAATATCAGAATCCAATAAAGCCCCTTGGGCTACCCTGTCAAAATTAATCAAACAGTGGATAGAGTCGGATACTTCGCAAAACTTAAAGGTTACTTGCTTTAGTGAAAATGTAGAACTGGTGTATGAGAGACAACAAGCCCAAATGCACTTATTACGATTTGTTCAGTCAAAATTAAAAAAGCAGGCTGAAGATCTCAAGGTTAATTTACCAATCACTAAACGCGAATCAGAAGTTTTATACTGGATTTCTTACGGCAAAACCAGTTGGGAAACTTCACAAATATTAACAATGAGCCCACGTACGGTTAATAAACACTTAGAGCAAATATATAAAAAGCTCGGAGTGGACAATCGTACTTCTGCCGCGGCCATATCTCTTCGCATATTAGAAGCATAACTTATTAGCAATTGTGCAAAATATTGAAATTACTTTGCACCTCTTTTATTGAGTTAAATAGTATTTTGTGATATAAAGCGCACCGAGATTGTTATATCAATTAATTGTTATAGCTCTCACTTAACTGATACGACCAATTTACGTGAAAATTCTTTACTGAATTTTTAGGTTTAAAGGCGTACTTAAAATAACACACACACATCGACACGTAACTCGGGGTGCCTCTTATTCAGTTTATTGAATATAGGGTCGAGTGTATGGGATGTGTGGAGGCCTAACCCCTTAAAGAGGAAATTCTAATGGCAAATGTATCAATGCGCGACATGCTACAAGCTGGCGTACACTTCGGTCACCAAACTCGTTACTGGAACCCAAAAATGAAGCCTTTCATTTTCGGTGCACGTAATAAAGTTCATATCATTAACCTTGAGCAAACTGTTCCAATGTTCAACAATGCGCTTAACTTCTTAGAGCAAAAAGCTGCTAAGAAAGGTAAAGTTTTATTTGTTGGTACTAAGCGTGCAGCTTCTGAAGCAGTTAAAGAAGCAGCTATTAGCTGTGATCAATTCTACGTTGATCACCGTTGGTTAGGTGGTATGTTGACTAACTGGAAAACAGTTCGTCAATCGATCAAGCGTCTGAAAGACCTTGAAGTTCAAAGCCAAGACGGTACTTTTGAACAGTTAACTAAGAAAGAAGCGCTTATGCGTACTCGTGAATTAGAGAAACTGGAAAAAACGCTTGGTGGTATCAAAAACATGGGCGGTATCCCTGATGTAATCTTCGTAATCGATGCAGATCACGAGCACATTGCAATTAAAGAAGCGAATAACCTAGGTATTCCAGTTATCGCTGTAGTTGATACTAACTCATGCCCAGACAACATCGATTTCGTTGTTCCTGGTAATGATGATGCTATCCGTGCTATCAAGCTTTACTTAGGAGCTGCTGCGGCAACTGTTAAAGAAGGTCGTGAGCAAGATGTTCTAGTACAAGCTGAGCAAGACGGTTTTGTTGAAGAAGTTGCTGAAAAATAAGCTCTTCTAAATTAGAAGCTCTTATTAACCAATTATTGGTTGGTTATCAGGGGTCTTTTTGACCCCTTTTTTTATTGATAAATATAGGAATTCGACAATGGCTATTACAGCTAAGCAAGTAAAAGAACTTCGTGACCGCACAGCTGCGGGTATGATGGATTGTAAAAAAGCACTGGTTGAAGCTGAAGGCGACATCGAGCTTGCGATTGAAAATATGCGTAAATCTGGTGCAATTAAAGCAGCTAAAAAAGCTGGTCGTATTGCAGCTGAAGGTGTTGTTATTGCAAAAACTGAAGGTTCAGTTGCAATCATCGCTGAAATCAACTGTGAAACAGATTTCGTAGCAATGGATAAAAGCTTCTTAGCATTCGCTAAGCAAGTTACTGATATCGCACTAGCTAACAACGTTTCTGACGTTGAAGTATTAAGTGCACTAGCATTCGATGACATCACTGTTGAAGAAGCTCGTGCTAACTTAGTTGCTAAAATCGGTGAAAATATTTCTGTTCGTCGTCTACAAATCGTTGAAGGTGAAAACCTTGGCGCTTATGTACACAGCGGCAAAATTGGCGTTGTATCTGTACTTAAGGGCGGCGATGCTGACCTTGCTAAAGATATCGCTATGCACGTTGCTGCAGCAGCACCTCAGTATGTTAAGCCTGAGAATGTACCAGCTGAAGTAGTTGCTAAAGAAAAAGAAATCCAGTTACAAATCGCAATCGATAGTGGTAAACCTGCTGAGATCGCTGAAAAAATGGTTTCTGGTCGTATGGCTAAATTCACTGGTGAAGTAAGCCTTACTGGTCAAGCATTCGTTAAAGATCCATCAATGAAAGTTGCTAAGCTTCTTAAAGATGCTGGTGCTGACGTTGAAACATTCATCCGCTTAGAAGTGGGTGAAGGTATCGAGAAGAAAGTAGAAGATTTCGCTGCTGAAGTTGCTGCAACAATGGCTGCTTCTGCTAAGTAATCTTAGCTATAGACAATGAGCTTTGCTTGTTGTAATTAAAGAACCGCGGTCACATCTGCGGTTCTTTTATATTCAGAATATGAGCAATAACACAAACTGCTATTTTATTTATACTTATTCCATTAATAAATTACTGCTAAAGTAATGGTTTATTAATGTATTGGGTATTCAGTCTACTTTAAGGAATTAACAAATGAGCACAAATCCAAAATCCGCATATCGTCGTATTTTACTAAAATTAAGTGGTGAAGCCTTAGTAGGTGAAGAGGGTTTTGGTATTGACCCTAAAGTATTAGATCGTATGGCACTTGAAATTAAATCTTTAGTTGAATCTGGTGTTCAGGTTGGTTTAGTTATTGGTGGCGGTAATATTTTCCGTGGTGCAGGCTTAGCTGAAGCAGGCATGAATCGTGTTGTAGGCGATCATATGGGTATGTTAGCGACAGTGATGAACGGACTAGCGATGCGTGACGCATTACATCGTTCACATGTTAATTCTCGTTTAATGTCGGCTATCCCATTAAACGGTGTATGTGACGACTATAACTGGACACAAGCAATTAAACACTTAAAACTAGGCACAGTAGTTATCTTTTCTGCTGGTACAGGTAACCCTTTCTTTACAACAGATTCTGCGGCATGTTTACGCGGTATTGAGATTGAAGCTGACGCGGTTTTAAAAGGGACTAAAGTAGACGGCGTTTATGATTCGGATCCGGTTAAAAATCCTGATGCAAAACTATATACAGAAATTGATTATCAAGTAGTATTAGAAAAAGAGTTACAAGTAATGGATCTTGCTGCATTTACGCTAGCTAGAGACCATAGCCTACCTATTCGTGTATTTAATATGAATAAACCAGGTGCATTAAGTCGAGTAGTTTTAGGTGAAGATGAAGGAACTACAATTAAACATCTTGCTGATAATAAAAATAAATTAGAGAGTTAAAATAGGGGAATTATTATGATTAATGAAGTAAAGAGCGATGCACAAACTCGTATGGGTAAAAGTGTAGATGCTTTTAGAAACCAACTTGCAAAAATTCGTACTGGTCGCGCTCATCCAAGTTTGTTAGATGGCATCATGGTGCCATATTACGGAAGTAATACACCACTACGCCAAGTAGGTAATGTTTCAACTGAAGACTCTCGC
>JBALXF010000439.1:0-3074 GCA_036961085.1 Psychromonas sp. | reverse complement strand
TCAAATGCTTGAAGGAGATTTACCCTCTCCAATGAATCCTCCATCTGGCTGTGTTTTCCGTACACGTTGCCCTGTCGCACAGGAAAGATGTGCTGCTGAGATACCTAAATTAATAGGTGATGATATACATTCAGTATCCTGTTTATTGGTTAATCAATAAGACGATTATTAATTAGTTAATTAAAAGCAAAAAAACGCATTAGCTAAATACTAATGCGTTTTTTATTTTATATAGTTGTTATTAATGCACGTTAATCTTCGTAATAAGCATCACATAACGCACCAACTTCAGCATTACTGATAAATTCTTTTTCAGACAACCATTGTTCAAAGGCGGCACGATCTTCTACGCTGACACTACCATAACGATTGTAAGAGCTAACATACAATGTGAACGTATCAGTGCCACCTGCCCCGCCAAGCATTAACTCTCTTGAATCAACAAAGTCCATTATGTCACTAAAGAAGGTATCAAAAACTTCTTCATCAACACTTTCAAATTTAAAAGAGACTTCAAAACCTAATACTTGATATTCATCGACATATAATTTTTTACGTAAACGATTACTTCTTTTAACCTGCTTAACTTGATTAGCTTCTGGCATAGTGATTCTCAATTATTGTTTAGTGGTTATTAAATAGGAAAATAGGTGAAAATAGATAAATATTTACCCTGTGGTTGTAAATTTACGCTTACTTTACAATAAATACACATGTCTGCATACGTAATAACAAACTAAGCGATATACTAATTCAGATTGAAATCAGAGCCTAGTGGAACTCAACTAGTTGGCTTATTCACATTATTAATTAATCAGCATAGAGTAGATTTTGATTTATTGATTTTTAATCATTTATGATAATAAGGTTTGTTTTATGAAATAGTCCGCGCTTGACTTATACGTGATTCATCTCACATATTTATTGACAATCAAACCTACATCATTAAGATCCGCACTACACACAATGTGACCTTGTATAATCTTGGCAATATGGGCCATAAGTTTCTACTCAGATACCGTAAATATCTGAACTACAGTGGAACTGGTTTTATATTTATAGGTCAACACCTAATTGCTTTATAATCTAGCAATTAGTCTTAATTCTTATATCTAAAATTTCCCTTCCTATAGTTTTATATAGTTACTTATAATAGTTATCTATGTAATTTTATACATCGAAATATTGTCCTATTAAACAACTAATATGATGATAAATTAATGGACAAGTACTTCCTACTAAGCGAACGTGGCTCAACGCTTAAAACTGAAATATACGCAGGTTTTATTACCTTTTTAGCAATGAGTTACATCTTAGCGGTTAATCCAGCTATTTTAGGCAGCATTGAAGGTATTGATAAAGGCTCTGTATTTACAGCGACTGCACTTGCTGCTGCAGTAGCGACCTTTATAATGGGCGCATTTTCTAAATACCCAATCATGTTAGCACCAGGCATGTCCATGAATGGCTTCTTCAAAGTGTTATTACTGGGTGGCGGTATCTCATTACTTTGGCATGAAGCGTTATTTGCCATTTTCCTTTCAGGTTGTATCTACCTAATTTTAAGCTTAACTCCTGCCAGAAAAATAATTATCGAAGCAATTCCTGATGACTTAAAGCTCGGTATATCTGTTGGTCTAGGTTTGTTTGTTTCATTTTTAGGATTAAGAAATGCAGATATTATCGTCAGCAACCCATTTATATTAGTAACACTAGGTGATGTTTACGACCCTAAAGTATTGATTGCACTTATTAGTATCTTTGTTGCCATTGGTTGTTTAGTTCGTGATATCAAGCTTGCTACTGTTATTTCTTTTATTACTGCGATTATATTAAGCTTTATGAGTGATAACATTCTTGGTACTAATCTTATCGCTTTACCTGAACAGGTATTCTCAATGCCACCAAGTATGGCGCCTACTTTCGGTGCTATTTTTAATTTTGACCGCTTCACCATACCCAAGTTAAGCGACTTACTTTTCTTAGTAATTATATTTTTTATTGTCGATTTTTTTGATGGACTCAGCACTATCGTTGGTGTCGGTCGTGATGCGGGCATCATTGATAAAGATGGCAAGGTACCCAATGCAAAATCAGCATTAATAGCCGATTCTGGTGGCACAATAATAGGTTCAATCTTTGGTACAACCTCAATTACAGCCTTTTCCGAATCAGCGGTTGCATCATCATTGGGCGCAAAAACAGGTATTAGTGCAATCTTTGTGTCGTTCTTATTCTTAATTTCTATATTTTTATTCCCAGTATTTTCAATATTTACCAGCGCAATTGTTGCACCCGCCTTGGTAATTATTGGTATTTATATGATCAAAAACCTAGCGGATGTGCACTGGCATAAAAAAGAATCTGCAATCCCAGTATTCTTCATTATGGTATTTAGCCTACTAACGTTTTCGCCAGCTAACGGAATGGCAATGGGTTTTATCAGTTACAGTTTTGTCATGTTAGTACAAGGTAAAGGTAAACAAGTACACCCTATTATCTATATCTTATCATTGTTATTTGTTGCTTATTTAGCACTTTCATAAACGAGAAGATCAAATGAATTTATTAGAAACAACTATTTTACAAAAAGCCAAGTCTGTTAATAACATTGCACTTGATGCGAGTGATTTTTTAACTAAGCAAATTGATATCCAATTATTAGATTGGTGTGCGCAACAACTTGCTACATACTTTACCCAATCTAAAGTAGACCGTATTGTGACCATTGAAAGTGGTGGTATTGCAATTTCAACATTAGTGGCTTTAAAACTAAATGTGCCATTAGTCGTAATGAAGAAAAAACGTAGTATTTTAGATCCAGAAGACTTATTAACAGCATCAGTACATAGCTTTACTAAAAATACGACTTACGAATTAAACTGTAGTACTTTGCATATCAATGAAGGTGATAACGTTTTATTTGTTGATGATGTACTTGCACATGGTAATGCGGTTCTTGGTACACAAGAAATCATTGAACAGGCTAAGGCTAAATTAGTGGGTGTTGGTATTTTATTTGAAAAATCATTCCAAGCAGGATCAGCGATGCTTGCAGAAAAAAATATCGATAC
>JBALXF010000438.1:0-3086 GCA_036961085.1 Psychromonas sp. | reverse complement strand
CTTGTTGATTTACTTTCTGCGACAGTTAGTATGCGACTTTTATGAATACCCGCTTCTTGTAAAAAACTAATATTGGGTCTGCCAGGGGGGGCGATAAATAATATCCAGCGTTCATCTTGGTGTTGAGAAATATGTGTTAATAACGAGTGGTAGTTATTTAAATCATAAGATAGTTTTAAATAACAAGTCTTCTTATCTAAATTAGAAATCTGGAAGATTTGTTGCTGATTTTCATTTTGCACATAATTAGTAAACATATAATAAACACCTGTTTTTATAAACACTGTATGTAACAACAGTAATATTGATTCTGTTATTTTTCAAGTATTTTTTAATCTATTTAGTCTTTATTAGATAAAAATCATAATTGTGAAAGGTTGCATAACTAAGATTTTTTAAATATTAACCATTCTGAAAATGGGTGCAGGGTATTGAGGACAGTAGATAATGATGCCATTAACTCAAGTTTAGTGCGGTTATAGCAGGTGTTTCGATAAGAGTATTATTGTTTTTGGTGAGATTTAAGAATTAAGAAAAAAGGCAACCTAAGTTACCTTTAATTATTTATAATAATAAAGACAGCTATTATTAATAATGAATTTTTACTAGACCTGATACTTTTTTAGCGTTCTCAATTGCGCTATCCATATCAGTACCGCGTGTAATCGCCACACCTAGGCGACGAGAGCCATTAATATTTGGTTTAGCAAATAGACGCATCTGTGATCCTGCTACACTGCCTAATGCTTCGCTAATATTACTAAATTTAATGCTTTCTGATTTTCCATTACCAAGAATAACACTTGATGCACTTGCTCCGTATTGGGTTATTTTTCCAATTGGGAAACCAAGAATCGCACGCACATGTAAAGCGAATTCAGATAAATCTTGAGAAACTAAGGTTACTAAACCCGTGTCATGTGGGCGTGGTGATACTTCATTGAAATAAACTTCATCGTTTTTAACAAAAAATTCCATACCAAACAGTCCGTAACCACCCAATTCTTTTACAACTTTCTCTGCAATTAGCTGTGCTTTTTGAAGTGCAACTTGTGACATTTGCTGTGGTTGCCAAGACTCTCGGTAATCACCGTCTTCTTGTCTGTGACCAATCGGAGCACAAAAATGAACGCCATCGATAGCACTAACGGTTAGTAAAGTGATTTCATAATCGAAATCGACAAAGCCTTCTACTATAACGCGTCCAGAGCCGCTACGACCACCTTTTTGCGAGTATTCCCAAGCTTGCTCAAGTTGTGACTCAGATTTAATCACACTTTGACCTTTACCTGAGCTGCTCATTACCGGCTTAATAACACACGGCATGCCTAGGTTCTTAACAGCCTCTAAATATTCTTCTTTTGAGTCTGTAAATACGTAAGGAGATGTTTTCACTGAAAGTGTTTCAGCGACTAGACGGCGAATGCCTTCTCTGTCCATAGTAAGTTTAGTTGCACGTGCAGATGGAATGATATTA
This sequence comes from Psychromonas sp., assembly GCA_036961085.1. Taxonomy (GTDB): domain Bacteria; phylum Pseudomonadota; class Gammaproteobacteria; order Enterobacterales; family Psychromonadaceae; genus Psychromonas. Next base: position 1,609 of record JBALXF010000438.1, on the reverse strand, counting down.
AAACCATCATCTTCTAGTGCTAATAAAGTATCAGTTGCAATAGCCTCAATTTCAGGAATGATAAAATCAGGTTTTACTTCTCTGATTATTTGCTCTAATTTTTCACCATCTAACATACTAACAACATGTGTTGAATGTGCTATTTGCATAGCAGGTGCATTTTTATAGCTGTCTGCTGCAATAACTTCAATACCAAAACGTTGTAGTTCGATTGCAATCTCTTTACCAATTTCACCAGAACCTAATAATAGGGCTTTAGTTGCACCATCTGTGGTTGCGCTACCAAAAATAGAAACACTCATTATATTCAACTCGCTATGTGATTAAGGGGGATTTTTATCGCGGAATAATAGCAGATTTATTTTAATGAGAATGGATTAAACAATAAATTTTTAACGATTAAGAAGGTTCTTGCTTCATACTTAAAGTAAGTGTTCATTCAATTGTAAAAATAGTATATCTTCTAAAATGGTGTGGAATATGATTTAACAAAACAGGAGAATAACCTTTCAGAAAAAAGACAGAGGAAATTCTCAAGATAAAAATCTAAGTCAATTTAAATGTTTTTGTATTGCTAATTGAAACATTGGAGCCAATAATTTATTGCCGTACTCGCTCATATGATCACCATCAGAATAAATGGGACGTCCATTGAATTGTGCTATACATCTACCGTTATCACATAAATATGGAATAGGGTCTAAAGCTTGAATATCATTACTATACGCCAATTCATCTATTAGGCTTATTATGTATTTATTTCTCAAAAGATAGAGTTCATAATTGATTGATAAATCGTCTTTCTTATTCAAAATTATATTTTTTGCTAATGTTTTAGGAATATTCTTGCGCATTTCAGGTGTTGGCTTAATTAGATACACTGGATGATTAACTACAATCCGCTCAATTGTCATGTTTAAGTTAATCTTTAATGCTTCCTGTAAAGATATTTTTTCTTTGTTAGCTTGACTGTTGAAATATATTCTTTGCTCATCTGATTTTATTGGGTTTGAGTGACCATATACGTAAAGGCCGGTTCTTGCTATCCAAAATACGGGTACACCTGTATGGTGACTATCTAAATATTCAAGGCGCTTAATATTTTCTTCATAACAATCTTGTTTTTTTCCGATTGAACTTATTTTGATTGCATTTAATATAAATGGACAACCTGATCTATTTAATGCAATTATGCCACTGTGTTTTAAATCTAAAGAGACTGTGAGTCCTGTCATTAATGCTTCAGCGTGACTATCTCCAACAATAATAGCTTTAATATTATCTTTATTGCCTATATAACAAGGGAACTTCTGATCAAAATCACATCTAAACGGGTTTCTATTTAAAGCTTCATTTTCTGCAATTATTAACTCCTTGGGGTAATGGCTTTGAAAACCAGTTGTTATAAATGTTATTCCTCCGATAAATCCAACAACGAGCACCATTGACACAGGTTTACACCTTAAGTAACTCAATGAATTTTCAAAATTATTTTGAAATTTAATTTTTTCAATATAATTATAACTAAGAAAACCTAACAACACTGATAGTCCAATACCCAGATAAACAAAAATATGATTTAACGAGAAGTATAAAATAGCGACGACGA
>JBALXF010000437.1:0-3087 GCA_036961085.1 Psychromonas sp. | reverse complement strand
CCAATAGCCGTTTACGTTATAATTTACCTACTTATGCTCCTCATGATGCATTAACTGATGCGATTGCCACCGCTGAATTATTTCAGGCTCAAATTAAATATCACTTTAGTGAAGATACCGCGATAAAAACATTATGGCTGTAATATTAAGCTAGAAAAAAAACTGAGCAAAGCTGCTTATTGCGTTCAACAGTTAAGCAATAAACAGTTAAGCAATAAATAGTTAAGGAATAAATAGTTAAACAATAAAAAAGGCGCTAGATTGATTAATCTAGCGCCTTTTTTGGGTTTTAATTAATAACTTTAATTAACTTTTATTAAGGTGCTCAGTTCTCAAGCCCATTAATAAACTGACACACATTATTAATAAAATAATGGTGAAAGGTAATGCCGTTGAAATCGCACCTGCTTGCAATGCTTGCATCGCTTCAGAGCCACCAACCCATAATAAACCAGCAGCAATTGCGCCTTCAGTTACAGCCCAAAACACACGTTGTGGAATTGGAGCATCTACTTTACCGCCAGCAGTTATGCTATCTATTACCAAAGAACCTGAATCTGAAGAAGTGATGAAGAAAACCATTACTAGTACTATCGCAAGTACAGATAAGATATTGCCTAATGGCAATGCGTCAAACATCTGGAACATCGCAAGTGAAACATCTTTTAGACCTTCACTACCTAGCGTACCTACATTATTAACCACTTGATCAATTGCAATACCACCAAACACTGACATCCATAAAATAGTTACTGAAGTTGGGATAATTAATACAGCACAGATAAATTCACGGATAGTACGGCCACGTGAAATACGCGCAATAAACATACCTACAAATGGGGACCATGAAATCCACCATGCCCAATAAAACACAGTCCAGCCATGCATCCAAGCTTCATCTTCACGACCCATTGGGTTACTTAGCGGAATAATGTTTTCAATATAGCCCATCACTGTTGTTGGAATAGTACCCATAGAAACCGCAAAACTCACTAAAGCAACAAATACAACCAGTGCAAGTGCAAGTAACATATTAATATTACTTATTATTTTAACGCCACCTTCAATGCCGCGTACCACTGAGATTACAGCCAGTAAGGTAACAAACGCAATGATCATAATTTGTACTGACACAGAAGCTTCAATGCCAAATACATGTTGGATACCGCTTGCCGCTTGTTGTGCACCTAAACCTAATGAAGTTGCAAGACCGAATAAAGTCGCTATTACCGCTAAAATATCGATAATATGTCCTGCCCAGCCCCAAGTACGATCGCCTAAAATAGGATAGAAAACAGAACGCATTGAAAGTGGTAAGCCTTTGTTATAGGCAAAGAATGCTAAAGATAAAGCTACTACACCGTAAATAGCCCAAGGGTGTAATCCCCAGTGGAACATAGTTGCACCAAGCGCTAATTTTGCCGCTTCTGGTGTGTTCGGTGCGACATTAAGTGGTGTTTCATACCAGCCAGTGAAGTAGGCGAGTGGTTCAGCTACTCCCCAGAACATCAAGCCAATTCCCATACCCGCGGCAAATAGCATTGCTATCCAAGACATAGTTGTGTAATCAGATTTTGCATCGTCTCCACCTAAGCGGATTTTTCCGTAAGGTGATACAACTAAGGCTAAACAAAAAACAACAAAAATATTTGCAGACCACATAAATAGTGCATCAAAAGCACCTATTATCTGCCATTTTAGACCATCTAAAAATGTTTTAGATGTCTCAGTATCTACTACTGAAATCATAATTAGAAATAATACAACTAAGCCAGCACTTGCAGCAAAAACCGGTTTGTGAACATCAAAACCCCATTTTGTTACATTATCTTGACCAACAGTATAATCGGTATTCTCTATACTGTATTTATCCTTATTTAAACTCATTTAATCCTCATTTAGAACAGTATCTTCTGCTCTTTAGTGATTGATAGTAAAACTCCATCGTGCTTACTTTACCAGATTTTGTCGGTTGCTTCTCAAAAACAATGAAATGTTGCTGTATTTCTATGACCTATCTCTGTGTTTTCAAAAGAAGCAACAGTTCCAGTATAGTATGTAAATGCTTTTAAATATGAAATTCAGCTACTCTTCACTTTCAAACCATTTATAAACAACGCCAGCTAAAATAGCGCCAACAATCGGTGCTAGCCAAAAAAGCCAAAGTTGTGATAATGCCCAATCTCCCTGGAATATTGCCACAGCGGTACTTCTTGCTGGATTAACTGAGGTATTAGTAACGGGGATACTAATTAAATGAACAAGTGTAAGGCCAAGACCTATCGCGATAGGTGCAAACCCCTGAGGTGCACGTTTATCTGTTGCGCCTAGGATGATAAATAAAAACATAAATGTCATCACGACTTCTGTGATTAACGCAGCGGTTAAGCTATAACCACCTGGAGAGTGTTCACCATAACCATTTGTTGCAAACCCTGCTGTAACATCAAAGCCCGCTTGCCCAGTTGCGATCAGATATAATATTGCTGCACCTGCAGTACCTCCTGCTACTTGAGCTGCAATATAAGGTAAAAGTTCAGATGCTGAGAATCGACCTCCAGACCAAAGACCAAATGAGACTGCTGGATTAAGATGGCAGCCCGAGATATGGCCGATCGCAAATGCCATTGTTAATACAGTTAAACCAAAAGCAAATGAAACCCCTAATAAACCTATGCCTACATCTGGAAAGGCGGCCGCCAATACTGCGCTACCACAACCCCCAAGTACAAGCCAAAATGTACCGAAAAATTCAGCACCTAATTTTTTTGATAATGACATAATTATTCCCTTATTTGTTGCAAAATCAATTGGTTTGCAAAACGTTATTTTAAAATAACGCTTCAAGTATAGGAGTGGATCATTATTTTGTAGGGAATTATTGTTCTTAAATGCTGTTAGGTGATTTTAAAAAAAGCGTTAGCTGATAGCTAACAGTTTGAGACAGGTAATTTTATTTAAGAAGATGAATTTGGAAAGGTTTGAATTTTCTGAACGAGGCAAGTATGAATAAACAAGGTCATTAATCTTGCTTATTTATCCATACTTTTATAGTCATATTTTAGATATATATTTACATGCTTATGC
>JBALXF010000436.1:345-3089 GCA_036961085.1 Psychromonas sp. | reverse complement strand
CTCGACTACTTTTTCTGTAACCCACCAGCCAACAAGTACAACCACAATAGACGATAGTCCAGTGAAGAAAATATTAGATAAAGGGTTAACAATATAGCTACTGTCTAATACTTGTGCGGCGGATTGGGTAAAGCCAGCAATAAGTGGGTCGATACCAGAAGGTATAAAGTTGGCAGAAAAACCACCTGATACACCCGCAAATGCAGCTGCAATACCGACTAGAGGATGACGGCCAGCAGCATGGAAAATAATACCACCCAAGGGGATAACTAAAACATAACCAGCATCAGCAGCAGTGTGAGACACAATTGCCACTAAAATAAGCATTGGCGTCAGCAGTTTACCTGGCGTGAAACTTAGCATTTTTTTCAGGCCGGTATTAATAAAGCCCGATGAATCTGCGATACCAACACCTAGCATTGCAACTAAGACAATACCTAATGGTGCAAAACTTGTGAATGTAGAAACCATGCCCGATAAAAATCCAGCAAGCGAGTTCCCTGTTAGTTGATTTTTGACTTCGACAGCTTCACCGGTGATCGGGTGTGCTAAACCGAAATCAATTTGCGCTAATACCGCAGATAAACCCCATATAATTAATAGTCCCCAAAAAAATAATAAAGCAGGATCAGGGATTTTATTGCCACTACGTTCTATAAAATTTAAAAAACGATCCATTCCTTTGGAAGACACCGCTGGCGCCTCTTGGTTCGTTAGTTTGCTCATTATTACTCCATACTGTATTTGATTTTATTATTATCTCCATGGATTATCGAACATAAAACATGGTTCAATTATATTACCATAGCGTGACATCGCCCAACCAGTACCCGAGTTAATATGACATGATCAAAATCATTATATTTCAAAATACAGCCCCACATATGCTCGCTTCAAGCTGTAAAAACTCAAAATTTACAGTTTTATGCAACCTGATCATGCCGTTAATTATCCACGCTTTAAGCACAATCTTTCCTGCCTGTGTAAAACTAATTACTGCCATCCGCCTATTGCTCAATAATGCAGCTCGAAATATGATTAATAATTTATCCTCAACTTCATCAAATTACTTTTGTTAATGTCTCTATTTGTATTAAGCTAGTCAATTTTCAATTCAGGAGTGTTAATGAAGCAGTTTAATTTATTATTATTATCTGGCGGAGGCGGAGCCGAGCATGAAATTTCATTGCTTTCAGCTGATTTTTTTGCGAGTTCATTAGCAAAGTTACCTCAGTTCAATGTCCTCAACCTGGTGCTTGATAAAAATGGCCAATATGAAACTCCAACCGGAGAATATTGCGAAATAACAAATAATCGCGAAGTGCGTTTTTCTGATCTAGATAAAGCTCCGTTGGCAATTGATTATGTTATTCCTTGTATGCATGGTTACCCGGGAGAAACTGGGGATATACAATCTTATTTTGAATTGATTAAACTCCCTTACTTTGGCTGTCAGCCTGAAGCAAATCGTAACTGCTTTAATAAAGTAACTGCTAAAATGTGGTTTAGTGCTTTAGGTATTCCAAATACTGACTATTTGTTTTTACACCAACTTGATCAAGTGGCTTTGCAGCAAGCAAAGAATGCCCTTCAGCAATGGGGGTCACTATTTATCAAAGCGGCCTCACAAGGATCTTCTGTAGGTTGTTATAAGGTTGATGACCAAGCCCAACTTGAAGACTCTTTGCAACAAGCTTTTGGTTTCAGTGAGTATGTCTTAATTGAAAAAACTATCGATGCACGTGAAATTGAAGTGGCGGTTTATGAGTATGATGGTCAAGTTATTGCGACGCTGCCAGGCGAGATCTTATGCGAAACTGACAACTTCTACACTTATGATGAAAAATACGCAGCAAATAGTCATGCTCGTACCCTAGTCGTTGCACAAAACATCGATGCTGAATTGGCTGCGAAAATTCAACACTATGCAATAAAAGCATTCAATGGCATGAAGTTAAGACACTTGTCTCGTATTGATTTCTTCTTAACCCGCGATAATGAAATTTTATTAAATGAAATTAACACCTTCCCAGGTCTAACACCGATTTCAATGTTTCCTAAAATGTTGCAAAATCACGGCCATGACTTTAGCAAGTTCCTAGCTCAGACGATCGATTCGCAATTATCTAGTTAATAACACCGCTGCAGCCCCATTAATCTACTTTAAAGGGGCTAATCAACTCAGAATTGAAAGTTCATTAAATCAAAAATATTTTTTGCAGGTTATATTATATATCAAGTGCTTACTTGTAATTATTGCTACTACAAGCAGATTAATAATGTAAACAACTTGTAAACGAAATGTAAACGGGCAAAATACAAACACAAATAGATCAAATAACAAATTATTTATACGCAAACTAGTTTTAACAACGAGGTATTATGCCATTTCAACGCCCTTTATATATTCCATTTGCTGGCCCTGCACTACTAGAGTCTCCTTTACTTAATAAAGGCAGTGCTTTTACACAAGATGAAAGAGATAGTTTTAATTTAACAGGCTTATTACCCCATAATATTGAAACGATTGAAGACCAATCGATACGCGCTTACCAACAACTTTCTTCTTTTACTTCTGATTTAGATAAACATATCTACTTAAGAAATATACAAGATACCAATGAGACTCTGTATCACCATCTAATTGAGCATCATTTAGAAGAGGTGATGCCACTGATCTACGGATTTCTCGGCGAAAAACCCTTCGATCACGATTTTGACAACGTCGAATACGAGGCCGAGGA
>JBALXF010000436.1:0-335 GCA_036961085.1 Psychromonas sp. | reverse complement strand
CTACACGCCAACAGTGGGCGCGGCTTGTGAACAGTTTTCTAAGATTTATCGTCGTAAAAGAGGATTATTTATTTCTTACCCTGAGCGCGATAAAATTGATGACATGTTACAAAATGCCACCAAACAAAACGTAAAAGTAATAGTGGTAACTGATGGTGAGCGAATTTTAGGGCTTGGCGATCAAGGGATCGGCGGAATGGGGATCCCAATTGGTAAATTGGCATTATACACCGCCTGTGGTGGTATCAGTCCCGCATATTGTCTACCTATTTTATTAGATGTAGGCACCAATAATAGTCATTTATTAGATGACCCTATGTATATGGGTTGGCGTC
>JBALXF010000435.1:0-3095 GCA_036961085.1 Psychromonas sp. | reverse complement strand
CCACAGAGAGCACAGAAAGCGCTGCACGCTTCACGGAGGAAAAACAAAACAGTCTTAAAGCTGACTATTGCTTGTATAGTGCTTTCCTCTATTAACTCGGTTAATGCAGAAGAACTAAAACAACGTTTTGTAGTTTGATGAATAGTGCGTGGTGCATTTTAATTCTTTTTCATTTTTACCTGAGTTAAATGCATAAGCATGTAAAGATATTATACAAGGCAGCAGTCGCACTATGATCCGTTTGCTTTTTGTATACGTATTGGTAGGTGAATTTATTAATAATCTTGGAGCTTGTATGTTTTCTATATTTAAATCAGACCCTATCAAAAAACTAAATAAACATTACTTTCAAAAACTTGAGCAGGCAATGACAGCTCAAAGAAACGGTGATATAAGATCTTATTCAATGATCACAGCTGAAGCGGAACAGATATTAGAGGAGATTTCAAAAATAGAAGCGCAACGAGCTTAAATTATTTTGAATCTAATTGAAAAAATAGAGTCATATATAAGTGCTAAATGAAAGTCTATATTTACGATTAAGCCTGATAATAGATTAGATAAAATTAGACTCTCGACACATTTTGTAAAATAAAAAATAGTCACACTCTGTATACACCTTAAAGGTTATTATACAGGGCTTCCTGGAAATGTTTAAACTGTGAATCATAATCGCCCTGAGATATAATTTGATTAGCAATATAAATTGCCAGGCAATAGTCATAAAGTTTACAAGCAAGGATGTTACGTGAAATATTTACAAAAGTTATTCAGTCGTCAATTCTACCGTTCCGCTGTTTTCTGGGGAGCCGCTCTGATAGGTACCTACAGTATTGTTGGATTTTTAGTTGTACCTAAAATCATCCATAAAAACATCGTTGAGCAAGTTGATTTAAACCTAGGTTGGCAAGCTGAAATAGAAAAAATTGAGTTTAACCCCTATGCACTAACGCTCTCCATTATAGATTTAAAAATCTCAGATAAACAAGCACAACAACAATTATCCTTTGCTCGATATGATATGGATTTTGAGCTGCGTTCTATCGTTGAGGGTGCATTTACTTTTGCAAATGTAGAACTTTTAGAGCCTAGCATTAGTGTCGAAATCGATAAAGACGGTATGACTAATTTTCATCGAGCATTGCGTGAGCAACAGAGTAAAGTAGAAACGCCACCTGAGACCAATAATGAAAATAATACAGTGCCCGGTTTATTGTTTGACAACATAAGTGTTATTAATGGCAGTATTGATGTTGTTAACAACAGCGCCTCTAAGCCAGTTAACCACCAACTCAACCCCATTACATTTAATTTGAAAGACCTATCAACTAATTTGGAACGAGAGGGTAATTATCAGTTAAATATCGCCTTAGGTAGTGGGCAAACTTTAGACTGGAACGGAAAGGTTGCTTTAGCGCCTTTTCGCTCAACTGGCTCTTTAGAAATAAACGGTATAATGGTTCATAAGTTATGGAACTACATGCCAGAGCAAGTTCCTTATACACTACAAAATGGTCTTGCCGGTTTTTCAGGTAAATATGAAGTCAGCATGGCGAATGAATCACCACATTTCAAAATGTATCAAAGCTTGATTGAGATTAACGATATTAAGCTTAACAATAAACAGCAGGAAGATAGCTTCGCTGAGATTCAAACAATTCAAATTGGTCCAATAGATTTTGACTTGGCAGAACAAACACTGCAGATAACAACAGTAAAAGTTGATGCTGCTAATTTAAAGCTTGAGCGCGATAATGCAGGCTTATTGAATATATTACCTGCACCAGCGAATACAGAATCAACTTCAGGTGTTGCATCTGATACCACATCTGAATCTACGCCAGAACAACTTCCTGAAGAAGTAGCCAATGACGAAACCGAGAACACTAATTCAGAGTGGCAGTGGTCAATTGATGAATTTATTTTAAATGACAGCCAAGTTAACTTTATCGATCAACAACCAGCAACAAAAGCTGAAATAGCGATTAATAAGATCAACCTTAAGGTTGAAGATATCAGCCCAGATTTATCACAGCCTCTGCCTTTTCAACTAACTTATCATATTGATCAATCACCTGAAAATACTGTTCAAGGGCAAGTGACCCCAACACCACTTAAGCTACAGGCTAATTTGGCGCTAAATGATTTTTCATTGCCGACTATCCAACCCTATTTAAACGAGTTAGTAAGAATCAATTTAGAGCAAGGTAAACTATCTGCTAAAGGAGATCTTAGCCTTAGCACAGATACAAACGGGGAAATGTTAGGAGGCTTTGAAGGTGCCTTTGCGATCAATGAATTTAACAGCAAAGATAAAATGCTGAATCAACGTTTAGTCGGTTGGCAAGCACTGCAAATAGATCCAATCACAGTTAATTTCAATCCATTAAGCATTCACATCAGTAATGTCGCATTAACAAAACCTTATTTACGTTTAATCGTCACAGAAGATCGCAGCATTAACTTTGCACAACTAGCAATTAATAATGAACAAACTAGCGAAGTTGCGCCGCCTGACAGCAAAGCAGAAGAGCAAAAACCATTAGACATTAAAATAGACAAAATAAGTCTAGAAGATGGCAGTGCATATTTTGCCGATTTATCTTTAACACCTGAATTTGGCACCAGTATTCAAAATATGAATGGTCAGATAATGGGATTATCTTCGGATAACTTAGCACGTGCAGATGTAGATATTACGGGTAGTATCGAAGAATATGGCAAGCTACTGGTAAAAGGACAAATTAATCCACTAGGTGGTGATTTATATACTGATTTAAGTGCAGACTTTGACAAAATAGAGCTAACCACACTTACGCCTTATTCGGGTCGCTACACTGGTTATGTTATCGACAAAGGTAAACTTAGTCTGAACCTCAATTACAAAATAGCGAACAATCAACTTGATGGCAGTAATAGACTAATCCTAGATCAACTTGAACTAGGCTCTTCAGTCAATAGCGAGGAATCATTAGACCTGCCATTGAAGCTCGCTCTTGCACTATTTACAGACAGCGATGGGATTATTGATATCAGTCTACAAACTAAGGGTGACATGGATGATCCTGACTTTGCATTTGGTGGATTAGTACTGA
>JBALXF010000434.1:0-3109 GCA_036961085.1 Psychromonas sp. | reverse complement strand
CCATCGAACATTTTACCTTCTTCGAAAAAGTCTTCAGTTACTTGATGGTGTGGAACAGATACATGTTGTTCTTTACCATGTGTATCTGTAAAACGTAAATCAACAAATTTTACGTCTTGTTCTGTAATTAGATTAAGAACGTCTTGTGCAGTTTGTAACGACATATTAAAAAACCTCAATTGACATCAAAAGTGATGAATAACCATAACAAATTTATCCTATGACTCAATGCATGCTATTTTCATGCCAACTTTGATTTGTGTTGCTGTATATAAGTTTTTTCCAATTTCGCATGGGATAATTAAGAAGATCTGCCCTAAAATAGGGCGTTTATCGCACTAATTTGGTGCGTTGGGAGGTTTTTTTATTTTGTAGAGGTTTTAACTTACGCAAAACACCAAAATCGGGCAGTTATGTTAACTGTGATCAAGTTAAAACTTTCTATTTTTGAAATTATGGTTACAATGTGCGCACTATACCTAACTGTTGCTAAAAATTAGCGCAGATTTATTAGGTAAATACCAATTAGATAAACTCAGCAGTAGCTAATATTATTGCTGCCTTTATTTAATTGGTATTTTTTCATCAATTGTTACTTTTTGAGGCACACCATGTCGTTAGATAAATTAAGAAATATAGCCATTATTGCTCACGTTGACCACGGTAAAACTACCCTTGTTGACAAACTACTAGAACAATCTGGAACATTAGATTCACGTGGTGGCTCTGAAGAACGCGTAATGGACTCTAACGATTTAGAGAAAGAACGTGGTATTACAATCCTTGCTAAAAACACTGCGATTGAGTGGAATGATTACCACATCAATATCGTAGATACTCCTGGACATGCTGACTTCGGTGGTGAAGTAGAGCGTATTATGTCTATGGTAGACAGTGTTTGTCTTATCGTTGATGCAGTTGACGGTCCAATGCCGCAAACGCGTTTTGTAACACAAAAAGCATTTGCTTACGGCCTTAAGCCAATTGTTGTTATTAATAAAGTTGATAAGCCTGGTTCACGTCCTGAATGGGTTATGGATCAAGTATTTGATCTGTTTGATAACCTTGGCGCAACTGATGAACAGTTAGACTTTAAAGTTGTTTATGCATCAGCACTAAACGGTTGGGCTAACACTGAGTCTGAAGAGCCAACAGAAAATATGGAATCATTATTCCAGGCTATTGTTGATGGTGTTGCTCCACCTGAAGCTGATCGTGACGGTGATTTGCAAATGCAGATTTCACAACTTGATTACAACTCATACGTAGGTGTTATCGGTGTCGGTCGTATTACTCGTGGTAGCGTTAAAGTTAACCAGCAAGTAACGGTTATTGGCAGTGACGGTAAAGAGCGTAAAGGTAAAGTGGGTCAAGTATTAGGTTACTTAGGTCTTGAACGTCATGATATTGAAACTGGACAAGCCGGTGACATTATTGCAATCAGTGGCTTAGGCGAACTTAAGATTTCTGATACTATCTGTGCACAGAACAATGTTGAAGCAATGCCACCTTTGAGTGTTGATGAACCAACGGTTACTATGACGTTTCAGGTAAACAACTCACCATTCTGTGGTAAAGAAGGTAAATACGTTACATCACGTAATATCCTTGACCGTTTACAGAAAGAGCTAGTTCACAATGTTGCGCTTAAAGTAGAAGAAACGGGTGATCCGGATAAATTCAAAGTATCTGGTCGTGGTGAACTACATTTAGGTATCTTAATCGAGAACATGCGTCGTGAAGGTTACGAGCTTGCTGTATCTCGTCCTGAAGTTATCGAACGTATGATTGATGGTCAACTTCATGAGCCAATGGAAACATTGACTGTTGATTGTGAAGAGCAACACCAAGGTTCAATCATGGAACAGTTAGGTATCCGTAAAGCGGAACTAACTAACATGACTCCAGATGGCAAAGGTCGTGTACGTTTAGACTTTATGATCCCAAGTCGTGGTTTAATCGGTTTCCAAACTGAATTTATGACAATCACTTCTGGTTCTGGTCTTCTATACCATAGCTTTGATCACTACGGCCCACATAAAGGCGGTACAATTGGTCAACGTCAAAATGGTGTATTAGTTTGTAATCAAACAGGTAAAGCGGTTACATACTCTTTATTCTTCTTACAAGATCGTGGTCGTCTGTTCTTAGGCCATGCTACAGAAGTATACGAAGGTCAAATCATCGGTATTCATAACCGTGCTAACGATTTAACTGTAAACTGTATTCGTGGTAAACAGCTTACTAACGTACGTTCTTCTGGTACAGATGATGCTCAAGTACTTTCTCCAGCAATCGTGCTAACGCTTGAGCAGGCTCTTGAGTTTATCGATGTTGATGAATTAGTAGAAGTTACTCCGTTAAGCATTCGTATTCGTAAGAAACTTCTTACTGAAAACGAACGTAAACGTGCAGCTCGTCCAACTAAAGGATAATTTAGTTTTTAATAACTAAATTAAACAAGGTCTTACTTCGGTAAGACCTTTTTTTTATCTATAGCCGTTACCAATCAAAATTAATGTTGGATGATAACGGGTATATAATTTAAGGTTATAGTTAAAGCAACCATTTCAAACAACATTAAATTAGCAAACAAACCTAGGATGGTCGTTGTGAAATTTACCAAACCGATTTTATTAAAGCGCGTTGAGCTCATTTACCACTACTTTATTTTTGTCTGGCATCGCTGCCAACAAGATAATATTAAGGTACCTGCCGGGCACTTAGCCTACGTTACACTATTATCAATCGTGCCTCTATTAGCTGTTATCTTCTACATGCTGTCTGCTTTTCCAATGTTTTCTGAACTAAACCAAATTATTGAAGATCTTGTTTATAACAACCTAGTACCGACTTCTAGTGATGCGATAAAAGAACATATGAGTGGGTTTATTGAAAATACCAAAAAGATGAGCATGATGGGCATTGCATCATTAATCGTGATCGCCTTATTGCTGATATCTACCATAGATCAAACTATTAATCGAATTTGGCGTTGTACCAATAAACGTTCAAAAATTAGTGCTTTTACAATTTACTGGACCATTTTGAGCTTAGGTCCAATTATTGTCGGCGGTAGTATTGCCTTAAGTTCTTATATTGTAAATAT
>JBALXF010000433.1:0-3118 GCA_036961085.1 Psychromonas sp. | reverse complement strand
GTAATTTTAAGCGATGTAAAAGAGGTCTATTTTGTTGAAATGTCTAACGGTAACTTAAACAATATTAAAGTTAATAAGGCGCAAAAAGCCGATGCAACATTATTCATTAATCGTAGTGATGTGACTGATATTATTCTGCAGAAAACAAACTTAACTGAGCTATTTGAAAGTGGTAAAGCGACGATTGCTGGGGATAAATCAGTTATGCAAAAATTAGCAGATGCAAGCGTTGAGTTTGATGAAACTTTTGAAATTGTGCCTCGTCCGGCAGTTGGTCAAGAAGTCGATGCACAGCTTTATAAAACCAATGAAAAATACAATCATTAGAAACATTAATCGAATCGCTTAATGATGATTTTTAATCACACCTCTTAATCACGGAATTAAGTTATAAATAAAAGCCGTAATTACTAGGTTGTGACCTCCAAAATGATATTTTATAGGTAATGCTTTATAGATAAAGCCTAAACGCCAGTAACCAATACTGGCTTTATTTTTTGTATATAAAACAACAATAATAAGCAGACTTACAAAACTACCTTTTCAATTACATTTATTAAAAAGTAAAAACTTTATCGTTTTCATTGAGTTCTGGTGCTTCAAAGAAACCATCAAAAAATGCAACATCTTTCTCTTCAATTTTGAAGGAGTGGCTGTCATTGCCATTATTTCGTTTACGATTTCTTTGTTGTCTAACTTGTTCTGGAATCTCAAAATAATACTGTTCTACTACAATGTCATACTTTTCAAAAAATGCACGGATATCTTGGCGAGCAGACTGTTGCCAAAAGCCCCAGTCTAAATACACATCAAGTCCATTATTCACAAGTTTCACCGCTAAACATTGTTGATATTCACAACAACCAGAATAACTACTATCAAGTTGCTCTCTGCTTGGGTTTTCCCCAAAAATAGAGAGCTGTAATTGATCAAGTGATAAAAAGACAACACCTTTTTCCTCCTGCATCTTTCTTGCATAGGTGGTTTTACCCGATGCGACCTTGCCGACCAACAGAATTACTTTCCCACGTCTGTTTTTTTCCTGCATACAGCCACTCATATCAAATTAATTATAGGAACTTCATGCCCAGTCTATAAAGCTTTTATAGCAATTACGACATAGGTTGGCGGATCACGGTTTTCCAGTTTTCTGGTGCAGCACGACGTATATCAGATAGGTAAATTTCATGATGTTTACCTGTCAATTGATAATCTAATTGTTCAATATATGAATGGACTTTTTCTACCGTAGGGCCTTCTTCAAAAAAATGGGCCTATATGTAAAATCTGGGCACACTTGCCCTCTTCATATGATTCAAATCTGATATTATCAATGGCTGGTAGATTCTTCTTCTGCTTAACTTGATTAATGGCTTCCTGTACTAAATCTTTTGTGACATGCTCAGATTGAAAGTGAGGTAAAAGAGATGGTGGATAAAGCACTATTCATAGTCAAAAAATAACTATGCTGCACTACTGCCCTCTAATAATAAGAGGGCAGCAATTAATTCACTTAGTCTTTTTAGTAAGCTATTTTTACTTGCTCAGCGATCAAATCTTTAAATGGTTGTGCTCCAAATTGCTCTAAAACTTGGCCATTAACATAGAAGGTTGGGGTTTTTAATACTCGCAAAATTTTTGCATCTTCTGCATCTTTCTGCATATTATCAATCACAGTTTGGCTTTTCATATCAATTTTAAGTTTATCAATGTCTATACCGATATTTTGTAAGTATGGATAGACTAAATTGACATCCGCGACATGATTTATTGCCCAGTTACTTTGGTAATAATAAACAACTTGTAGTGCTTCCCAGTACTTATTCTGCATTCTACTGGCTTCTAATGCCGCAACCACTTGATCAACGTTACGATGAAAAGCAACAGGACGTACAACGAGCCTTACTTTCCCTTTATATTGTTTGATTTGTTGTTTTACTAAAGGGTAAAACGCTCGGCAGGCTCCACAAGCGGGATCGAAAAATTCGACGATAGTCACTTTGGCATTTTTATTACCGAATTCAGCAGCATGCTCAGCATATAAATACTCTGTAGTATCGGGTTTATCATTTTGTGCAATAATAATAAAAACACCAATAATCAATAACAGTGATGCCACACCTATTATGGTTAATTTATTCTTTTTCTTATCTTCTATAATTTTTTTAGTCTGTATTTTTTTCATCGTATTACCCATAATAATTTTGTCGCGAATATCAGTGCCAAGTATATCTGTAAATGATAAATTTAACTTTGATTAACTTGTTGAATATAAGAAGAATGTCTCATTGCGCTCACTACAAATAGTGTTTAGCTAGACTTTCAATAATAATGGCCTCTATATTCAATCCGTAATACTCTATTTAAAATCTGCAGTTCAAATATATGACCTGCTATTAACGACTAAAGCACACTCTGTTTAATAACTATTTACATTATTATTGGTGAAAGATCACTTGTATAAATTACTGACAGCTATGCTGATATTGTCTATATGCTCTGCAAGCACCTTAGCTGATGAGAATGACCCATGCGAAACGCCTGATAGTAGTGAAACTAATATAGATGTTGCCTATAACTACGTTAACACTAAGTTTTGTCAGCCCGCAATTTGGTTCGATAGCTTTTTTGTTGATCCCCGCGTGACAGAAGATGCGAGAGCCGGCACTATGATCCGTTGGTATCAAGATATCACTTGGGAAGAATCAGAATCGACTGAGTATGATATGAAGTTATCAGCTCGAGTCAACTTACCTAGGGTGACAAAAAAACTAAAATTAGTCATAGAATCTGATGATGAAGATGCTTATGTAGACTCCCTTAACGAAGATACAGACAGTACCGTTGGCTTAACCTACGATATAAAAGCAAAAGCAGATACTAGCTTTACTGTTAAGGCGACACTGCGCCCAAGTGTTGAATTACGCTATCGATATACAGAGGTTTGGAACGAGCAAACCCTTACTCGATTTACACAAAAAATTTACCAGAAAAAAAAGGTTACAGGTGTATCGAGTCATATTGATCTTGACTACTCCATTAACCAAATATTTTTAATACGTTGGGGAGGCGTTGCAAAGTATGAAAGCGATATTAAAAACGTCGAACTTGCAACTGG
>JBALXF010000432.1:0-3119 GCA_036961085.1 Psychromonas sp. | reverse complement strand
GCTATTTAAGGTTTAATAATAAATATGTAGAGAATATGTCGAAGGAGGCTTAGTTGTTAGTCTTCTTCTCTTATTATCGTCATGTTAGATTTTATCCTCAGGTTATCAAAAAATTATTGGGCAGTTTTTAAGTAAGTAACCGACATAGAACATATAATTTATCTTTTACATCTTCATTTAAGATGCTTTTTGAACGAGAACGGGCACTTGATGATAATAAACATAGGGTTACTATTTATAAAAACCTTGTTCTTAATACTTACAAAGATATAAACTCTTCATTTTTCCGAATATGGCTATCTAAGTTAACAGCACCTATCAGTATATGAGCCTAGCTTAGGAAGAGCTGTTGGAGGTAGTTAAAAAATTTAAACTCTAAAGATTAACAGACCCTAGTGTAGGCTTTATTTTAAAGTTCTATTTGATATTAAACTAGGCATTGGACATATATATTGACTAATAAAATTTACGCTTGTTTACTTATACTAATGTGTCATTCAAGTATAGTTTTAGCGACAGACTCGCTTTCAAGCTCGTTGGATGAAATACCTTTCTTCGAAACTACTTCTGCAGCAAAACAGAGAACTAAAGATTATGAAGATAAGATCACTGATCTTAAAAAGCAGATAAAAAAATGTGAAGATGAGAGCCAGTGCTTGCAATTAGAAAAACAAAAATTAGATTATGAGTATGCAGAAAAAAAACATATTGAAGTAAATGGTTTATCGAAATTCTCTATCTTAGCTGGACCAGGTTATATTCCCGAAACTGGGCTGATGATCGCCGTTGGATCGCTTTATTCATTTAGCACTAATCGTGCAGATCAGCAGTTACAGCGTTCTAGTGTCACACTGGTCGCAATTGCAAACCAAACCGATGATGGGCCTGGCTTTGGTATTCGCTCTAAACAGAATATTTTCTTTGATCAGAATAAATTACGTTATCAAGGTCGCTTGATTCTTGGAGAACAAAGTCAGTATTACTGGGGAATCGGTTATGATGCAGGTAAAGAGCAGGATGCCTCAGATGAAATAAGCATGAATTACAACACGATTGATTATAAAGGTAGCCTTACTTTTTCCTTAGATTCATTTTATGGTCTGAATATAGGACCGGTGCTTCACTTAAAATACTTCGAACCAGATCAAGATACGCTACCAGAAACAGCTATTAATGATCCTAATTTTCAAGAGTTTTATGACAAACCTTTTACATTAGGGGTTGGTGTAACCGTTCAGTATGATAGTCGTGATGTTACGGTAAATGCTAGAGAGGGGGCCTTTTTCAACTTTGAGTACTTAAAATATGGTACCGCCATTGGTGGGGATAGTGAGTATCAAAAATCATTGATAGATTTTCGTTATTATCACGCATTTCGTAAAAATGATACGTTAGCTTTTTATAATGCGATTCAATGGAGTGATGGCGATATACCTTATTATGATATGCCAACACTGGGCGGGGCATCATCGATGCGTGGAATCTACAGCGGTCACTATAGAGATAAAACTGCAGTTGAGAACACAGTAGAATTACGTCATACTTTCTTGCGTAATAATGGCGATCTATCTGTTCATGGTGCTGTTGTTTGGGCGGGAGTTGGATATGTAGCTCCGACACTTGATAATTTATATGATAACTTCCTCTATAGCTACGGTGTCGGTTATCGCTACGAACTGCAGCCTCGTATGAATGTTCGTGTCGACTTGGGATTTGGACCGAATGAAAGTGGCTTCTATTTAACATTTACAGAAGCATATTAGTGAAAGGACTCATATTCATGAGCAGTTTAGTAAATACAAGAAACATTAAACTAGTTAGTTTAATTATTTCATCGCTCTATGTTAATAATGCTTTCGCTGAAGAAGCTGAGACAAATGATGAAGAGACAATAAATTTCAACATACTGGACATAGATAATAATCTAGAGGATACAAAGCAGGCTACATGGCGAGTTGAAAATGTAACAGTGCGTAATGAAACAGAGAACAGTAGTAATCAATCAACATTTGCTGTCCAACCGGCTAAAGAAGAAGACAATAGATCTGAACCTCAAAAAAAATGGGAGCATGTTCTTCCTTTTTATGCTCAAAACGCCATCAACCTTGGCTTTGACCTACCGTTGCCTTTCTCTATTTCATTAGTACCAACTTATATAAAACAAAATGTTTCTATGAACGATTTAGAAGTAAAGGTTAATGATCACGAGTTAGGGTCATATTTACTCGATCTTAGCCAAGTAGATTTTAATGATCCCGAAATATCAAGTGGTAGTTTGCAACTTCGAGCGGCTGCTTGGGTACTTCCTTTTTTAGAGTTAAGCGCCTACGTTGGTCGATATAGTGCAAAATCAGATCTACTTATTTCAGTACCCCAAACAGTACTTGGTGAATTATGTGGTAAAGAAAAACCGACTCTACCGGGGCGTCCTCCCAATGTAATTGAATGTGATGGAGGGATTGAGATCGATAGCTTTTCTCCCGATTTAAAAGGGAGTAACTGGGGGCTAAATATGAACTTTGTAACTAGCTACAATAGTTTTTTTGTGGTTTTACCACTCAGCTACACTTGGTCTACAACAGATGATGGACGCACAAAAGGAACATCAATACTTATTGCTCCGCGAGTGGGGAGATCTTTTAAAGTTAAAGATTGGGGAGTGTTCAGCCCTTATATAGGTGTCTCTTATATGGATACTCAACTTACTTCTAAAGATACCATTACTCTTAACGAAGCAGGTGACACTGTTTCCTACAAAATAAACCAAGAGAATAGTGATAAATATGCCAGTATTTTGGGCTTAAACTGGACCATAACCAAAAGCTATGGATTTGCTTTCGAAGCAAACTATTCTGATGGGCGAAAATCCTTACTTGGCATTTTGCGCTATCACTATTGATGAAATTAAAGAGTTCTGTACTCTTAATTCGCTAATCCAAATTAATGTTAGAAATACCTTTATTATTCTAACATTTTAGCTCTTCCTGCTACATTAATTACCGCTAAGTATCATCGGTGGAAGGAGTGTTTACTCCGGTTGCTGATCAAAGAATTTGATTATGATTCTACTTCAAAAAAATAATTATTAAAGTTAACGCTAGTAACGCTTATCTAAAATT
>JBALXF010000431.1:0-3132 GCA_036961085.1 Psychromonas sp. | reverse complement strand
TGGCTAAACGAAGCGCTGCTGTGGCTGTTATTAAGATGCGAGTGGGTTGTAGGGTATTAAGTTCAGTTTTGAATCGAGTGAGGCAGTCTAAGCCTTTTTGGATGGTTTTTGCATTTAAGTTGTGGTGTTCATCTAACCCAGCTGCAAGTCGTACTTTCTGTTTCGACTTTGCATAAACGCTAAAACCATTATTGCTCTTAGTAACTGTCTGCATATGAAAACTGTTAGAGCCAAGGTCAATAATGGTGTAGCGGTCTTTAATCATATCAACGTTTATGGGTACGGTGATAATTGTCTTTACGATTATTAGTATGTACTTTGTGCTTGGTTATTTTCATAACCGGCAAAGTATCAAGTAGCGCACTTTTATCGTATTCACTCACTGGAATATTGTGCTTAATGTACTCTTCGATACCTGGCAGGTTAAACACATACTTTTCACATGCTAAGCTAATGGCTAAACCTTTTTCACCAGCACGACCAGTACGACCGATACGATGAACATAATCTTCGCAGTCATCGGGTAAATCAAAGTTAAATACATGTGATACTTTCGGGATGTGTAGACCACGTGCAGCAACATCGGTTGCGATTAACACGTCTATTTCACCGTCAGTAAACTGTTTTAATATATTGATGCGTTTGTTTTGTGGTACATCACCGGTAAGCAAACCTGCACGCAGGCCATCACCAGCTAAATATCCCCACACTTTTTCACAAGCATGTTTAGTATTAGCAAACACAATCGCTTTTTCTGGCCACTCATCTTCCATTAGGGTCAGTAAAAGCAGCATTTTATCTTCATTTGAAGGATAAAAAAGCTCTTCAGAAATATTCGCAGAAGTCATTAACTCTGGTTCAATCTGAACGTGCTCAGGATCGTTCATGTGTTCAAAAGCAAGCTCTTGAACTTTATGAGATAAGGTTGCTGAGAATAACAAGTTTAAACGTGAATTTGCCTCAGGCATGCGTCTAAACAAATAACGAATATCTTTGATAAAACCTAGATCAAACATACGATCGGCTTCATCAAGCACGACGCTTTGTATCGAGCCAAGGTCAATAACACCTTGTTTAACAAAATCGATAATACGACCTGTTGTGCCAATTAAAATATCAACGCCTTTTTCTAACTTGGCATGTTGAATTTCAACCTTTTCGCCACCATATGCTAATCCTAGGCGTAAATTTGAAGCATCAGCAAGAATAATAGCATCTTTATGAATTTGGATTGCAAGCTCACGTGTCGGCGCTAAAATAATAGCCCGAGGTTGGTTCTTACGGCGATTTTCAGGTTGTGCATTAGTCAGTAAGTGATTAAATACAGCAGGTAAAAACGCGAGTGTTTTACCTGTGCCTGTTTGAGCTTGTCCTGCAATATCTTTCCCTTTAAGGGTGATAGGTAAAGACAAAGCTTGAATAGGCGTACAATATTCATAACCCTGAGATGTTAAACCTGAAATTAGACTTTTCTCTAGAGGAAGGTCTGCAAATTTTGTTTGAGTTAGGTGTGTTTTAGTCATTCATAAATCATAACAGTTTATAGCGTTAATAAGTATGCTTCTATTCAAATAACAAAAATTAATTTGTTTTATTGTCAAACAGTTGTTAAAACTAAAATGTAAGTGTGAGATAAGTGATTAAGCTCAAGATATAAAGTTTAATGAGTAGTTGTGGAAAATTTTCAGCCATATACTAGTATTTCATTTGTCATTCTATTTTATACATAAATGCGCCTGTATCTATGAACAATACTTAAGCAAGTATTTTCATTTAGCCAAGGTGATTATTCATGTTATAGTGCAAAAATTAATAGCAATTCTTTTCTGGAGAGAAAAATGAGCGATAATATCGTAACTTTAAGTGATGCAAGTTTTGATCAAGACGTAGTTAATGCAGAAGGTCCGGTTTTAGTGGATTTTTGGGCAGAATGGTGTGGTCCTTGTAAAATGATTGCTCCTATCCTTAGCGAAGTAGCTACTGAATATGCAGGCAAAGTTACAATTGGTAAATTAAATATCGACCAAAACAGTGGAACTCCTCCTAAATTTGGTATTCGCGGTATTCCAACATTGTTATTATTCAAAGATGGCAAAGTTGCTGCGACTAAAGTTGGCGCGCTTTCTAAAAGCCAACTTGTTGAATTTTTAGACGCTAACGTTTAAAAATCACAACCAGATTGAACGAATTGTAAACTATAATACGTTCAATCTGGACTATTTCATATTTAAGTGCTAACTTTACGCTCAAATAATAAACAGCCTAATCTCGATTTTCAATAATCCACTCACTACAAATCAGTAACCCAAAAAAACTTATGAATTTAACTGAATTAAAAGATACACCTGTTGCCGAGCTCGTTAAGCTTGGTGAATCAATGAAGCTAGAAAATTTAGCTCGTCTAAGAAAACAAGATATTATTTTTGCAATCCTAAAAGCGCACGCTAAAAGTGGTGAAGATATTTTTGGTGCTGGCGTATTGGAAATATTGCAAGATGGTTTTGGTTTCTTACGAAGCTCAGATAGCTCTTACCTAGCCGGCCCAGATGATATTTATATCTCACCTAGTCAAATTCGTCGTTTTAATCTACGAACGGGTGATAGTGTTGAAGGAAAAATTCGTCCTCCTAAAGATGGTGAACGATATTTTGCATTATTGAAAATTAACCAAGTTAATTTTAATAAACCTGAAAACTCTCGTAATAAAATCCTCTTTGAAAATCTAACTCCAATCCATCCTGATGAACGTTTCCGTTTAGAGAATGGTAATGGTAGTACGGAAGATATTACTGCACGTATTCTGGATTTAGTTGCTCCAATTGGTAAAGGACAACGTGGTTTAATCGTGGCACCGCCTAAAGCGGGTAAAACGATGTTACTGCAAAACCTTGCACAGAGCATCAGCATAAATTTTCCAGACGCTGTATTAATTGTTTTATTGATTGATGAGCGTCCGGAAGAAGTAACTGAAATGCGTCGTTTAGTACGTGGTGAAGTTGTTGCTTCAACGTTTGATGAGCCTGCAAGCCGTCACGTCCAAGTTGCTGAAATGGTAATTGAAAAAGCTAAACGTCTGGTTGAACATAAAAAAGACGTGGTTATTCTGCTTGATTCAATTACGCGTTTAGCACG
>JBALXF010000430.1:0-3142 GCA_036961085.1 Psychromonas sp. | reverse complement strand
AGAGTGTTGTGTAAATAATACAGACACTTTGCAAACTGCCTATATCAGAGTTCTTTACAAGTAAGTATCAATAAATATTAACAATGTCCCCTTAGTTCAGCTGGATAGAACAAGGACCTCCTAAGTCTTAGACGTGAGTTCAAATCTCGCAGGGGATACCAGTTAATTAATAATTAACCTATTTCAACCTGTCAATAAAAGAAATAGAGAATTACTTAATAATTGCATTTTAAAGCTAATAATATGGATTGATTTCGAGGGGAGTTTGTATCGGAACGATTTGTAGGGCAGCGTAAATATTGATGTGCATAACGATTAAAAAAACGCTAGTGAGGGCACTAGCGGTTACTTAAAACGAAGGGTTACTCTTCTGGTGTTTTCTTTTTACGACGCATTGGAGCAAAACCAACATCTTTTGCTTCATGGAAGGTTTTATTAGGAGCCGCTTTCGGTTTACGTTTTTTATTCGCCACTTTTGTAGTGTCAGCAGCTTTCACGTTTGTTTGCACCGTTTTAGCGATAACTTCTTTAATACCTTTAAACTTAGGTTTAATTCCATCGACACGGTCAAAGCTAATGTGCTGTTGCACAAACTCTTCGACTTTCTTAAAGTTGACCCAGTCTTTAGGACCAACAATTGAAATTGCATCGCCCTTTTCACCGGCACGACCAGTACGCCCGATTCGGTGAATATATTCTTCAGTATGTTTTGGGATATCAAAATTAATTACATGGCTTACATTTAATAAGTCTAAGCCGCGTGATGCAATATCTGTGGTTACTAAAATCTCAGCTTTACCTCGAGCAAAAGTATCCATGATCAAGTTACGGTTGTTTTGAGTTAAGTCGCCGTGCAATGCAACGGTACTAAGGCCTTTTTCAGTTAACACATTACTTAATCGCTCAGTATCAGTACGCGTAGCTGTAAATATAATGGTTTGTTTGCTTTGCTCATTTTTTAAGAAATGAAACAGTAATTTTTCTTTCTGGTTGAGGTTATCTGCAAGGTAAAAACGTTGCGATATTTCACTATGTTGCTGTTTTTCATCACCAATGGCGATTCTTACTGGTGCTTTTAATAATTCAGCAGCAAATTCATTAACTTCTGCATGACCCAATGTTGCTGAGAACAGTAATGTTTGACGTAAACGATGATTCGCTTCGTCATTCACTGCTTTTAATTGCTCTGCAAAACCTAAATCCAACATACGATCGGCTTCATCTAAAATTAGAAGCTCTAAACCGTGTAGATGAAGTAGCCCTTTTTTAAGGTGGTCAACGATTCGCCCAGGTGTTCCAACTACAAAATGCGGGTCTTTATCTAACGCCTTAACTTGATCGTTAAAGTTCTCACCACCTAATACTAAAGTAGATTTTAAACTTGTGTTCGATACTAATAAGCGTAACTGTGCATAAACCTGCTTGGCAAGTTCACGAGTTGGCGTCAATATCAATACACGCGGATCACGTTTGGTTAAAGCACGTGTTTTTAATACACGTTGCATTGCCGGAAGTAAGTACGCTAATGTTTTACCCGAGCCGGTTTTTGATGACGCGAGTAGGTCTTTTCCTGCTACTGCAACAGGGATCGCGCTTGCCTGAATTTCAGTTGTTTCTGTAAATCCAAGGTGGGATAACGATATAATTAAACGGCGGTCAATGGGTAAATCATCAATCAGCAAAATACTCTCCAAATATAATAATAGTAATCTAATGGAGTAGTATAACGATTAAGCGGGAAAAGAAGAAAATATTTTTACAACAAGGGTCTATTTATCTTTGAAGTTTGTTCCTGTTGAGCCTGAAGGTTTCTCAATCAAGGCGCTAAAAATGAAGTTTAGTTATTCTAAATGAGTGATGAGCAACGCAGAGTGAGAGGTTTTCAGGCTCAACCCGAAGAGCTGGGGCTATTTTTACACTCAACTTCGTTATCAGTCATTAATGTAGGGTGACTACACTGCATAACTTCCGCCTTGCTGAGCATAAAAATAGCCTCCAGCAGGAACAAATAGCAAAAATAAAAAGTCCCTCAAAAGGGTCGAATAATCGACCCTTTAAAAAATCAGCTATTTAACGATTAAATCGCACTTAAGCCCATTTCAAAAATTAGCTTTTCAGCAGTACATTCGAAACCTAAAGTTACTTCAAGGTTCACACCATCTGTAACCGTTGTTTCTTGTTGAGTTACTTCAACAGTAGCAAAACGTGTTTTTGCAGCATCAATATACTTTTTCGCTAACTCGTTTACAGCCGCGCTGTCACTACCAGAAAATGGTAAAACTAATACTGTGTCGTCTTCATGAATAACACTACCTAGTTCTACGATTGTTCCACATGCTTCACATACATCATCGTTCTTTTTATCTGTGCTCATAATAACCTCTTAAAATATTTTATTAGCTTTTATTGTAACGCGCATTAAATAAAAAAGGCGATATGAAAATATCGCCTTTATGAAAAATCATTCAAATATCAGACTAAATTGTTGGATATTTCTTCAAATTCCAAATAGTCGATGCATAATCTTCCATTGAACGGTCAGAGTTGAATTTACCCATAGCAGCAGAGTTTAAGATAACTTTCTCAGCCCATAACGCTTTGTCGCGGTAAGTTTTATCAACCTGTTGATGTGCTTCACAGTAAGAAGCGTAATCAGCTAAACAAAGGTACTCATCACCCCAATCAAGCAAGCTACGTTTGATATCAGAAAGCGCACCAGGTTTGCCAGGAGTAAAGAAGTCAGAGTCTAACCAATCTAGTACTGACTTAAGCTCAGGATTATTGTAGTAATAATCGTAAGGGTTGTAACCTTCAGCTTTCAACGCTTTAACTTCCGCAACACTCATACCGAAGATAAACATGTGCTCAGCACCGATTTCTTCTGCCATTTCGATATTTGCACCATCCATAGTACCGACTGTTAGCGCGCCGTTAAGTGCTAATTTCATATTACCCGTACCAGATGCTTCTAATCCAGCAGTAGAGATTTGCTCAGAAATATCAGCAGCAGGGATCATTTTTTCAGCAAGCGACACTCGGTAGTTCGGTAAGAAAACAACTTTCAATTTATCTTTGATACGTTTGTCGTTATTTACTTTATCAGCAATTTTGTTAAGTGCAAAGATGATTTCTTTGGCCATAT
>JBALXF010000042.1:11385-11707 GCA_036961085.1 Psychromonas sp. | reverse complement strand
CATATTGGGTTTAGATATTACGGGAAATATTTATCGGATTCTGCGAAGTCAATAGTGAGCTCAATACGTGGGAGGTGTGACAGTTATGTGTTGTACGACCACACTTTTTTTTTGCTTTATCTATATCAGTATTATTTTCAACATCAACAGTGCCAATTTAACATTGGATATAATTGCAGTTGCTACACCCATAGATTCTGCTTAGGTATCAAATATATTTGGAACCGGGTTTCCTATAATTTCATAGAACAGTAGTTAAGTGAGCGGTATCGGGAGGGCAGACTCAAAATCTACAGCCCAATTTCATTTTCCATATGCTCCT
>JBALXF010000042.1:0-11375 GCA_036961085.1 Psychromonas sp. | reverse complement strand
AGGAGCTTTCACAACACTGCTAAAGCTCTATAGGTAGTTTGGGTGTGCATCTAAAAAATTCACATCCAAAATACACGAAAAAAACTAAAATCCTTATCCTACAAAATAATCCCTCTTTTTTGTTTATCTTAAGCTCCTCTTAAGTCTAACCCTCTAAAGTTAAATAAAATGCTATAGAGGATAATAAAATGAAACTAACACAAGCCGTTACATTAAAAGTGGTCCATTGTTCTCACCCATTACGTAAAGAGGTTGAACATTATGTTGCATCTCGCTACGCACTTGCATTTGATGCACATATTACTGAATTTATGCCTACATTTTTATGCGTTTATTCTGAAGAAGAGGGACTACTTTCGGTTTGTGGTTACCGAATTGCGAGTCAAGAGCCTTTATTTCTAGAACAGTATTTGCCTCTCCCTGCCGATAAAATAATGGAAAAACAATTTTCGCAAACGATCAAACGTTCAAACCTGATTGAGTTCGGCCAACTGGCAAGCTTCTCTAAAGGTATTTCACCATTACATTTTCTTTTAATAGCAAAATATCTCATTGAAGAAGGTTTTGAGTGGTGCATTTTTACTGCAACAGATCCTCTTTTCGCGATGATGGCGCATTTAGGCTTAGCACCTACCGCACTCTCAAGTGCCGACGAAAGTCATATTCCTAATGCACAAGCGACATGGGGAACCTATTACCATACATCGCCACGTGTCTCTGCGGGCAATTTAAAGGTGGGATTGAGCCAGCTGACTAACCGTTATGAACAAATTAATAACCGTCAATCACGAGCAAAAATATCATGAAAACATTATTAAAAAACATTGCGCACTTTGCTATTCAGACTCCTGATAATATCGCACTTCGGGGTACTTCAGCTCGTAGCATTGACACGGTGCAATTAACTTACTCACAGCTATGGAAAGAGATTAACTTAATTCAGCAGCAATTAATTGATAATCATTGTCACTGTATCGCACTTAGAGCTGAGAATAGCATCGACTGGGCAGTCGTTGATTTAGCGAGTTTATTAGCCAATGTGGCACTTATCCCTATTCCGAAGTTTTTTAGTGAGCAACAGGTCAACCATGTTTTAAACTCGGCTAACATTGATATGCTTATTGGTGATTGGCAGCACCTGAGTTCGGATACTGCTATCAATATTGCCCATCTAAAGGGTTATAAAGTTGAAAAAAATGGTAACTTAGCACCTGCATTTTCAGGCACAGCTAAAATAACATTTACTTCAGGATCAACAGGCACACCTAAAGGTGTATGCCTTAGCCAAGCACATCTTCAACAAGTGACTCAATCATTGATTGATATTATCAATGATGCGGATATACCTGAGCGCCATCTTGTTCTATTACCTTTATCAACCTTACTCGAAAATATTACGGGTATTTATGTGCCATTACAGATGGGACTTTGCAGCGTGATCTACTCGGGTGAAAAAGTAGGCATGCATGGTTCAAGCCAATTTGATGCACATACTTTTTGTCAATTATTACAGCAAGAGCAGCCTCACAGCTTAGTATTAACGCCTGCACTGTTACAGGTATTAATACAGATAGGCACACAACAACCCCACTTAATTAGCCCACTTAAATTCGTTGCAGTCGGTGGGGCACATGTTGCTAAAAAAATAATCGAACAAGCAGTAGCAATGGGTATACATGCCTATGAAGGTTATGGATTATCTGAGTGTGGCTCAGTTGTGAGCTTAAATTCACACTCAAAAAATAAGCTAGGTAGCTGTGGACAACCATTACCACACTGTCAGGTTAGTGTTGCTGACGATGGTGAAATTTTGGTAGAAGGCTCATCTATGCTGGGTTACCTCGGGGAAGAGGCAAGTAAAGAACTTATTAAAACAGGGGATATTGGTTTCCTTGATGAGAGTAACTATTTGTACATTACAGGCAGAAAAAGCAACCTATTGATCACCAGTTATGGTCGAAATATCTCGCCAGAATGGATTGAAGCAGAGGCAAAAAATCACGCGGAATTGCAACAAATTGTGATTATTGGGGAGGCTCAAAAAAAATTAACGGCCGTAATAGCAACACGAAATACGCCTCAAAAAGAGATTGTTTCAGCAATTAATCATCTCAATAAAACCCTGCCTGATTATGCTCAAATAGGCATATTACTTATCACATCTCCATTCAATGAATACAAGCAATTGATAACCGCTAATGGTCGTCCTATACGTAAAAATTTCAACAAAATGTTTACAGCAATAATTAATCATTCGGTCGCTCAACCTGAGTCAGTGAAGTTAATAGCAATTAAGGGAAACACAATGAAAAATAATACTCAGCAAACCACTGACTTTTTCAGGCAATTACAAAAAGCAACAGAAAAACAGCAACAATCAATGTACCAACTGCCTATCTTTGAGGCCTGCCAACGCGGTGATATCAGTCTAGAAACTTACTATGCCTTTTTAACGCAAGCATATCACCATGTTAAACACACGGTGCCACTGCTTATGGCATGTGGATCTCGTTTAAATGAGGATTACGAATGGTTACGTTCTGCATTAACACAATACATAGAAGAAGAAAATGGCCATCAAGAGTGGATCTTAAATGATATCAATGCCTGTGGTTTTGATGCAGAAATAGTACGCGACAATCAAGGGACGGGCAAGGTTGGAATAGGTATTGAATTAATGGTTTCCTATCTTTACCACCAAATAGATCGTAAAAATCCATTGGCATTTTTAGGCATGGTATGGGTACTAGAAGGGACCAGTGTCAATGTTGGTGGGAAAATTGCTGAATTAGTGCAGCATACTCTCCAGTTACCTGATCAAGCGATGTCCTACCTGACATCTCATAGCACTTTAGATCAAGAGCACATCAAGCTATTCGCCTCTTTAGTCAATAAAATTACCGATAAAGGTGATCAACAAGCCATTATCGATGGGGCAAAAATGGTGTTTGCACTTTACGCTCAGATGCTAAAAGAGCTGCAACCCATCTGCGCAAAAGTAAAAGAAGTGGAGATTTGCTATGAATCTTAAGCATAAACGCGTTTTATTGACGGGCGCAACAGGTGGCATTGGTCAAGCCCTATGCCATCAATTAGTTGCAGCAGGTTGTCACCTCATATTAGTTGGGCGAAGCCAAACTAAATTAGACCAATTAATCGAACAGCTACCAGATAAAAGTAACTACTTATCCATTGAAGCAGATATCGGCTGCGCAGAAGGTATAAAAAAAATAAATAAGGAATGTAAGTTATATATTAACGAGGGAATTGATATTGATATTGTTATTAACAATGCCGGTTGCAATACATTTGACTACTTAACTCAGCGATCGATAGTATCCATTGAGCAAGAGATAGCGGTCAATATTAGCGCGCCAATCCTTCTTAGTAAATACGCGCTGGCTTGGTTACAGCCCAATGGCATTATCGTCAATATAGGATCAACCTTCGCCGCCATTGGCTACCCTGGTTATGCTACCTATTGCGCAACCAAAGCAGCGCTGCATCGTTTTACTGAAGCGATGCAGCGTGAGTTACAAGGTACAAATAAAAAAATGCTCTTCATTGCTCCTCGCGCGACCAATACTTCGTTAAACGAACAACGAGTCACAAATCTCAACAAAGCCTTAGGCAATAGTATGGATAGCCCGGAGTTAGTTGCCAAACAAGTATTACAAACGCTTCTAACAGAACAAAGAATGCATTGGATGGGGTGGCCAGAAAAGTTATTTGTACGTATTAATCAGTTGTTTCCCAGCTTAGTCGCAAACTCGATTAATAAACAACATTCGATTATTACTAAAAGTCTTACTAGCACGCATTAATAAAAGGAAAATATGATGAAAACATTCAATGTATTCAATTCAGTAATAGGGTTAACTCTCCTTGTTAGTGGCCAAATAGTGCAAGCACAAGTCCCAGAGAGCACATTACTCGATATTCAACATCAATGGGCAAAATGCCAGTATCAAATAAAAGGTGAGAAACAAAAGATAAGTTGCTTTAAAAAAAATATAATCGCTAATGAGAGTGCATTAAAAATAGCACCTGAAAATGATGAGTTAAAGGCATGGTTAGCGATCAATACCAGTACACTTGCTGGCGTAAAAGGAGGGTTAGGGGCATTAAAATTGGTTAAAAAAGCTAAAATACTGTTAGAGGAAGTGATCGGAAGCGATCCGAACGTACTTAATGGATCTGCATATACCAGTTTAGGTTCGCTATACTATCAAGTGCCTGGTTGGCCAATTGGTTTTGGCGATGATGACAAAGCGGAGAAAATGCTTAAAAAAGCATTAGCAATCAACCCAAATGGCATTGATCCAAATTATTTTTATGGTGACTTTTTAAAACAAGATGGCAGAGAAGCAGAAGCGATCAAATACTTTAAAAGAGCACAACTTGCAGCTCCACGTCCATCTCGTCCATTGGCAGACAAAGGCCGTTTACAAGAAATTGATAACAAACTTAAGGAACTCTAACTAATGCGCCTTCTCTTAGTTGAAGATGATCATCTACTTGGTGAATCTATGGTCACCTCTTTGACACGCCATGGGTATACCGTAGATTGGCTACAACGAGGTAGTGACGTTGAAGCGACCCTTAACACTGAAAATGTCATGGCAATTATTCTTGATTTAACGCTACCCGATTGTGATGGCTTAGATCTATTACGAAAAATTCGTAAAGCGGGCCATATCTTGCCTGTATTGATTCTCACTGCGCGAGATGACATAGATGACCGTGTAAAAGGACTCGATGGTGGGGCTGATGATTACCTAACAAAACCCTTTGCTCTGAAAGAGTTACTTGCTAGGTTGCGTGTGTTAGTAAGGCGCATGTCAGGTAATACGGAATCTGATATTGTAATAGGAGGCTTAACCCTATGCCTTGCTAATACGCGAGTTAGCTATGCTGGTAAAGACATAAAATTAACTCATAACGAATTTAAACTGCTCGCTACCTTCGTAACTAAAGCGGGGCATGTATTAAGCAAAGATTACCTACAGCAAGCATTGCATGGCTGGGACGATCTAGCGAGTGACAATGCTATCGAAGTACATATTCATAATTTACGCAAAAAAATAGACAGCAAAATAATTAAAAACATAAGAGGCGTTGGGTATCTCATTGAAAAATAAAAATGACACACTAATATCTATAAAAAAGCGTTTAATAGTTAGTATTATCAGCCTCACTACCATTTTAATTTTAATCTCATGGGCATTTATCGTTAACGAAGCTAAACATGAAGTTAAAGAGGTTTACGATGCTCGCCTTGGGCAATCAGCAAAAATACTCGCACTAGCAATGCCAGGCATCTTAACAATGCCTGTTGAGGAGCGTGAGCACCTCTATGAATATTGGTTTAATGAGATTCAAAATACTGCAGAAAATGATGATTCAGAAACCGATTTTGGTCATCCATACGAAGCAAATCTAATTTTTCAATTCTATCAAGATAACAATTTGATTTTTAAATCCCCAAATGCACCGGACAGCGTGAGTACGAATATTAATGACTCTGGGTATAGTGAATTTACTCTTAACAATGAAATATGGCATTCATTTGTGCTTGAGATTCCCAATAAAATTAATCAAGATCTTTATCTATTAGTGGCAGAAAAACATTCAATACGAAATGAAGCGATAATAGAGATAGCGTTCTCAACAAGTTTGCCTCAGCTATTACTTATTCCCAGCTTAGCCTTGATAACATTATTTTTAGTAAATAAGTTTTTACACCCGATCATCGAATTACGTGAAGCTGTTGCACTGCGCAGTATTAATAATTTAAAACCTATCGTAATGGAACGCTCAGTTGTTGAACTACAACCATTAGTGCAACAACTGAATTACTTACTAGATCAATTAAATAATGCATGGGATCGAGAAAAGCGTTTCACCAGCACAGCGGCTCACGAATTGAAAACGCCTTTAGCAATATTAAGGCTCAATGCAGAAAATGCGCTGGAGACTAATGATATTAAAGAACGACATAACGATTTAAATAATATTATTATTGGTATTGATAGAACAGATAGGCTTATCCAGCAACTCCTCATGTATTCACGCATACAAGCAAAACATAGCCTAGAAAGTACACCAACAAATATTACGCATGTGTTACGTGAAGTGATTGCCCAATTAGTACCACTTGCCATGCAACAAAAACAAAATATTTCATTCATACCTATTGAGCATTGTACAATATCGGGAAATACAACTCTATTAGCCATTCTTTTTTCTAATATAATAGATAATTCAATACGTTACTCTGGATTTGGTAGTGAAATGACGATAAAAATGCAACATGGAAAAGATGATGTAAACGAAGAAATGTTACTGATTTCGATCACCGATAATGGTGAAAAAATAGATGATAATATTCGAGAGCGTATATTTGAAAAATTCTTTAGAGCAGATAGTGGAAAAGGAGATGGGGCGGGCTTAGGAATGGCCATTGCGAATGATATAGCAGAGCATCATAACGGGAAAGTCAAATTACAGACTTATAACAAAGCAGATGGGAACGTATTTGTCATCTCTCTTCCAATGCAACAGAATATTATAAGTACTTAAATAACATCATTTAAAACATAAAAATATTTTCCATAACTGCTGATTGATATTGTTTCCAATTGCAGTTTTAGTAGAGCGACATACGATCGTGATTATCATTAATCGAACTGCATTTAAGTGAAAAGTACCTCGATCGATTAGGCTCTGTGTTTATATTAGCTTTTATCGTGTTAGGTTAACTCCTTTGGTTTACTGGGCAGAAAGCCTCCAAGGCTATCACGGTAGGGGCTTTTATTTTATGAAACAGGTTTCGCAGCATGAATTGGTAATACTCTAATTCATTATTATCACTCTTGGTTATCTTCCCAAGCCAACCTAGCTTACAAATACGGCTGATACAATGGGCGCAGATCTAGGAATATCCAACAATGCGTTGATAACGCGGTTGTTGTTTATACGTTAATCTGTTTAGGCTTGGTCGCTATTTAGTTCAAGCTAAACATTATCAAATTTTCCGTGTTCGTTCATTTCTGAATAGCAGTAAAGTAGTTGCGTTCAAAATTTAAGATAATGTGCGATTAGCAGGGATTAATCACCTCTGTTAGATAAATTTTTCTGTACTTTTCCTTATACCTCACCATATATATCATCCTAAAGTATGAGTTTTTTCATGCCGATGGAGCATGGAGACCGTTGCCTAAGTACCGCTATTATACCTCTCGTAAACTCACATCCTACTTCAGACAAATAACAAGGCTGATATAGTGTATCGGCCTATTACAAGAGGTTAACTATGATCTATGCAAACCCAGGCAGTGAAGGTTCTCTCCTTACATTCAAAGCAAGATATGAAAATTTTATCGGCGGACAATGGGTACCACCAGTGAAAGGTGTTTATTTTGATAACACGACACCAGTAACTGGCGAAGTAATTTGTCAAATTCCACGCTCAAGTGCTGAAGATATCGAATTAGCACTAGATGCTGCACACGCAGCTAAAGACGCCTGGGGAAGTAGCTCTATTCAAGATCGTTCAAATGCTCTACTAAAAATTGCAGATCGTATTGATGCCAACCTTGAACTACTAGCCGTAGCCGACACTTGGGATAATGGTAAATCAGTGCGTGAAACACTGGCGGCTGATGTGCCATTAAGCTCGGATCATTTTCGTTATTATGCGGGCTGTATTCGTGCACAGGAAGGCGCATTATCACAAATAGATAACGATACAGTTGCTTATCACTTTCATGAACCTCTCGGCGTTGTAGGTCAAATTATCCCATGGAATTTCCCTCTATTAATGGCTGCTTGGAAACTCGCTCCAGCGCTAGCTGCTGGTAACTGCGTTATTTTAAAACCAGCTGAACAAACTCCAGTAAGCATTCTGATTATGATGGAGTTAATCAGTGATTTACTGCCCCCTGGCGTATTGAATATTGTAAATGGTTACGGCAGAGAAGCAGGTGAAGCATTAGCTACTAGCAAGCGTATTGCTAAAATTGCTTTTACAGGTTCAACACCTGTAGGCCAGCATATATTAAAATGTGCCGCGGACAATTTGATCCCTTCTACAGTTGAGCTAGGCGGAAAATCACCAAACGTATTTTTTAATGATATCACCGAGCATGAAGATGATTATCTAGATAAATGCGCAGAGGGTTTTGTACTGGGATTTTTCAACCAAGGTGAAGTCTGTACTTGTCCTTCTCGTGCTTTGATTCAAGAAGATATTTTTGATGAGTTTATGGAAAAAGTGATTGAAAAGGCAAAAAATATTGTGCGCGGAAACCCGCTCGATACGACCACTATGGTTGGTGCTCAGGCATCAAAACAACAGTTTGATAAAATCATGAGCTACCTTGATATTGGTGTGGCAGAAGGTGCTAAAGTACTAACGGGTGGTCATCAAGAAATCCTCGATGATTCACTAAATGATGGTTTTTACATCCAACCGACCATCATGCAGGATGCGAATTTTCCAAGAAGAAATTTTTGGCCCTGTGATAGCAGTAACCACCTTTAAAGATGAAGCTGAAGCGCTGGAACTAGCTAATGATAGTGCTTACGGTCTAGGAGCTGGAGTCTGGACACGAGACGCTAATCTAGCACATCGTATGGGTCGTGGTATTCAGGCCGGACGTGTATGGACTAACTGTTACCATTTATACCCAGCACATGCGGCTTTCGGTGGCTATAAAGCCTCTGGTATTGGTCGTGAAACACATAAGATGATGTTAGAACACTACCAACAGACTAAGAACTTATTAGTGAGTTACAGTACTTCACCAATGGGTTTCTTTTAACTAATTAATTTTTTTAACTAATCGATTTCTTTTAACTAATTGATCAATGAGACTTCACTTATATTGTGAAGTCTCAAATCTGTTTACGCTATAAATAGCGACTGTTAAAACATTAAAATCCTCTCTTAGCCTCATTTTCCATTACACATATTTGTTATTGTTTTGCCACAACGTTTTAATCTGATTTGATAAATACGTTATTCAATAATAAGGAAGATAATGACTAATAATAAAACGATTACTGCACTCAGTAGCTTAAGCGATGCACATCTCGCGAGTGAAGAAATATATCAGCAGCTCAATCATGCCGATATTGGTTTTATTGTATTTTATTGCTCCTCCGCATACTGCCTACCTGCTTTAGCCAAATCGATGCAGACATTGTTTATAAATGTCAAAGTTGTCGGCTGCACGACTGCGGGGGAAATATGTGATGCAGGTAATCAAGAACATTCAATTGTCGCTATCGGATTCTCATCAAACTATTTTTCTATCAGTGCAGAATTAGTTCAGTCGATGGCTGGATTTGATTTACTTGATGCGCAAAAAACAATTAATAGGCTCAGTGAACAGTGCGCATCAAAAGAGCTAACAAGCATTAAAAATAATACCTTTTTATTGACTCTCCTTGATGGTTTATCCCTTGAAGAAGAGCACTTTTTAGCTGCATTAAACTCAGCTGCAGCTGGTATTCCTCATTTTGGTGGTTCTGCTGGTGGAGATGATAATCTTTGTAATACTTATGTGTATTATGATGGGCAGTTTTTTCAACAAGCAGCGGTTGTGATTATGATCAACAGCACCTGTCCTTTTGAAGTATTCAATTGTCATCATATAAAAAAACCCACCGAAAAATTAGTGGTTACCGCCGTTGATGCGCAG
Source organism: Psychromonas sp. (assembly GCA_036961085.1). Lineage (GTDB taxonomy): Bacteria > Pseudomonadota > Gammaproteobacteria > Enterobacterales > Psychromonadaceae > Psychromonas. The sequence goes on along the minus strand of JBALXF010000042.1, from coordinate 1,668 downwards.
AATCGTATTGTGTATGAACTCAATGCAGAACCAGCCGCATTGGAGTATGCACGATTACTCAATATTGACGTTAAAGATCTTTGCCCGAAAGTTTTTTCACTTCATCCTCTCGCTGTAAAAGTGGGTGGTCAGTATTATATTCGTGCGATTCAAAAGGTAAATGAAGAGGATTTAAGTTTAACGTTTTTTTGCGCGGTTGATGTTGGCATTGTACTAACGGCAGTCGAGATGGGCGATATTCTAGAGTCCTTATCCACTAAGCTTGAGGATATGTATGAGCGCTATGGAAAACCTCAGGTAGTACTTGCCTGCGATTGTGTTTTAAGGCGTCTGGAAATTGAACATAAAGATTTAAACGCAGAGGTACAAGCACTAAACAGTGAGTATAAAATAGCTGGCTTTAATAGCTATGGCGAACATATTAACGGTATCCACCTTAATCAAACCTTCGCTGGTGTTTATATTGCTGACACAGCTGCTAATACAGCAGATAGCGTAGGTGCTTCTAATGTCTAAAGTGCAGATCAATAATATGCAGTTATGTGAGGAAAATAAACGCTTACAAATTCACAATGACAAACTACTGAAAATCAATAAAGCATTAATGCAACGTGTTGAGGAAGGCGGTAACCAATCCGCACCCTATGCTACTTTTGAACATTCAGTCTACTTAGCGGAGCAGGTCAGGGAAAAAACCCTGATACTTAATGAAACACTTTCGCAGTTAGAGCGTAGCAACCGTCAATTAAATACATTTAAGCAACGCTTTACAGATGCGATTGAAAGTATTTCTGAAGCCTTTGTTTTATTAGATGCAGACGATAAAATCATTTTTCAGAATAATAATTTAAAAGAATTTTTATCTACAGCTAATTTACCTCCTGACACCTTGCTTAACCTTAAAAAACTGACTGAAAAAAAATTTAATAGCCCCAATGATGAAGATCAAAGTCAGCCCTTAAAACCCGTTTTCCAGTTGCCAGATGGACGCTGGTTTCAACTTAATGAACGACGTACAGAAGAAGGTGGTCGGGTTTTACTTTATACCGATATAAGTGCCTTAAAAGAAGCTGAAACAGCACGTTACGATCAAGCAATGGCGCAAAAATCACTACAACTTCAGAGTTTGGTAGATAACCTATCACAAGGTGTGGTGTTATTTAATTCGCAAAAGCAGATTGAAGTTTGGAACAATCGTTTTGTTCAGCTTAGTCAGCTAACAGAGCCTCAATTAGGTGATAATCCTAGTCAGTCTCAGCTACAGGAATTAACTGAATTGGATTTGCATGCGCAACCGGATTTGAACAATGACTCAACAGTACAAATCTTGACGACAGGTACAGTATTAGAGATAAGAGTTAAGCAATTGGGCGATGGGAAAATAATCAAAACCTATACGGATATTACCCAGCGTCATCGTTACGCACAATCATTACAGGAAAATGAGAAACGACTGCGCCTGATCACCGACAACGTGCCTGCGATGATTGCTTATATTGGTGCAGATCTTAAATTTGAATTTACCAATCAGGTTTATATTGACTGGTATGGTAGTTCAACTAGGGGGCTTGATATTTCAGCGTTGGATAAAAGTCTAAATTATCAGCAGATACAACCCTTTGTTAAGCGTGCTTTAAACGGTGAAAGTGTTAGTTTCGAAAGCAAAGA
>JBALXF010000429.1:0-3153 GCA_036961085.1 Psychromonas sp. | reverse complement strand
GTTGCTGGTACACGTATCATTACTTTCCAAATGAACCAAGAACGTAACCCTGCATTAAAAGATGTACGTGTTCGTCAAGCAATCGTTCATGCAATTAACAATGAAGGTATTGTTCAAAAAATCATGAAAGGTTTTGCGACGACTGCAGGTCAACAAGGTCCATCTGGTTACTCAGGTTATGATGAAGCATTAGTGCCTCGTTATGATGTGAAAAAAGCAATTGAGTTAATGGAAGAAGCGGGTTACTCGAAAGATAAACCACTAAACATCTCAATGATGGCTCCTAACAACCGTTATGTTAATGATGCTCAAATTGCTCAAGCAGCAGCTGCAATGTTAGCGCGAGTACATATCAAAGTTGATTTGAAAACATTACCAAAAGCGCAATACTGGCCTGAGTTTGATCTTTGTTCTGCAGACATGATGATGATCGGTTGGCATTCAGATACAGAAGATTCAGCTAACTTCTCTGAGTTCTTAACAATGACGCGTAATAAAGAGACTGGTAAAGGTGCATACAACTGTGGTCATTACTCTAACCCTGAAGTTGATAGCCTAGTTAATGCTTCTAATGCAGAAACAGATCCAGCTAAACGTACTGAAATGTTACAAAAAGTTGAGCAAATCTTATACAAAGAAGCTGCATTTGTTCCTCTTCATTGGCAGAACCTAGCATGGGGTGCAAAATCTAACTTACAGATTACGCCAATTGTTAACGCAATGAACTTCCCATACTTCGGCGACCTTGTTGTTAAATAACTAGTTGTCGTTGTTAAGTCCGATTTAAGGGTTTAACAATCGAGTAAGTCAGGTTGAGGTTATTCTCAGCTAGATTTACTCACCAGTGGTGCTCTTGTTGTTATAAGCGATAAGTGCGCCACTTTTATTTCCATAATTTATTTGAGGTACAAGGAATGTTTACGTTTCTGGTCAAGCGCCTTTTCCAGGCTCTAGTAGTTATGTTTGTGATCAGTTTGGTTGCATTTTCTATTCAAGATAACTTGGGCGATCCATTGCGCGAGTTGGTTGGACAATCGGTATCAGAAGAAGAGAGACAAGTATTACGTGATGAATTAGGGCTAAATGACCCGTTCATGACTAAATATACACGTTTCATCTCCAATGCCGTACAAGGTGATTTAGGCACCTCTTATTTCTTTAAGAGACCTGCTGCAGAAATTATTCTTGAAAAATTACAAGCAACACTCGAATTGGTATTCGGTTCGGCATTAATAATCGTGTTTGTTTCAATTCCTTTGGGCGTTTATTCCGCTATTCATCCCAAAAGTGCCTGGACCAAAGTGATAATGGCATTCAGTAGTTTTGGTATCTCGGTACCCGTATTCCTTACTGCAATCATGTTAATGTTTGTATTTTCGGTCGAGTTGAATTGGTTGCCGTCCTATGGACGTGGAGATACCGTCGACATATTCGGTTGGCAAACAGGCTTCTTAACTAAAGATGGCTTATTACATTTAGTCTTACCATGTATTTCTCTTGCCTCAATCATGTTGCCATTGTTTATACGTTTAGTTCGTTCTGAAATGTTAGAAGCATTGAGTTCTGAATATGTAAAATTCGCGACAGCTAAAGGCTTAGCGATGAATAAAATTTATTATCAACATGCATTAAAAAATACCATGCTACCTGTATTAACGGTAGGTGGGGTGCAAATCGGTACTATGGTTGCATATACTATTTTGACTGAAACTGTATTCCAGTGGCCTGGTACTGGTTTCTTATTCTTAGAAGCAATTAACCGTGTTGATACACCATTGATTACCGCTTATGTTATTTTCGTAGGCTTGATCTTTGTGGTAACAAATACAATTGTAGATCTGTTATATGGTGTGGTTAACCCGACCGTAAACATTACTGGTAAAGGGGCATAATCATGAATACTGTTACTTCTTCACATGTTCCTACTCGTTGGGAAAGCATTAAAAATTCAGATATCGTTTATCACTTTGTAAGAGATAAAGTGGCAATGTTAAGTTTTGCGGTATTTCTGACGTTTTTGCTTGCGGCAATATTTGCACCGCTAATTGCACCGACTAATCCGTACGATCTATATTCTATTGATATCATGGATTCTGAATTACCTCCTTCTTGGTTAGATGGCGGCTCTGAAAATTTCCTATTAGGTACAGATGACCAAGGTCGTGATGTTCTTTCAACGATTTTATATGGTGCACGCCTATCATTAACCATTGGTTTCCTAGCGGTTGCAGTGCAGTTAATCCTAGGTATTGTGATTGGTTTATCGGCGGGGTACTACGGTGGTCGTATTGATAGTTTCCTAATGCGTTTTGCTGATGTGCAACTGTCATTCTCAACTATGATGGTCGCTATTATCGTCTCGGCGATCTTTAAAGCCAGCTTTGGTAATGAGTTTTATAGCCAATACGCAGTGCTCATGCTGATCGTGATCATTGGTGTCGCTGAATGGCCTCAATATGCACGTACAGTGCGCGCATCAGTACTTGCTGAAAAGCAGAAAGAGTACGTTGAAGCGGCGCAAGTAATGGGCTTTAAGGCGGCTCGAATTATGTTTAGACATATTTTACCGAACTGTTTATCACCTATCTTGGTTATTTCGACGGTACAAGTTGCCAACGCGATTATGTCAGAGGCGGCACTATCATTCTTAGGTTTAGGTCTTCCTGTTGATCAACCATCATTAGGTGCCTTGATCAGTATCGGCTTCAAATACATCTTCTCTGGTGCTTGGTGGATAACACTATTCCCAGGCTTGGTATTAGTCTCTTTAGTACTGGTTATTAACCTACTAGGTGATTGGTTACGTGATATCTTTAACCCTAAAATATACAAAGGTTAATAAACTAACTACGCAGATTTAGTGATAAAAATGCCCACCTCGGTGGGCATTTCTGTTTCTAAATGATTAAAAGTTAGGCTGTAAGCTAATCTTGCTTTTATTTTTATAAATTAAAACACTTATAAAAGTGATTCTAACTTGTTGTTATAGAAGCTGAATGAAATCATCTAATCTGATTCTGATTATTTAATATAACTTTTGTGAAAATAACCTTGCGCAAAAAAAATATCTCCTTATACTGTTTTTAACCGGGGCGCTTGTAAAAAGCGTTCCGGTTTTTTTTTGCCTGTAAATTAAAACCTAAACATAATTTT
>JBALXF010000428.1:0-3156 GCA_036961085.1 Psychromonas sp. | reverse complement strand
CTAAGTGGTTAGCGATCAAAGAAGCTGCTATTCCAAGCATTATTGGTATTGCCGTTCTAGCATCAACATTTACCCGCACGCCTTTAGTAAAGACATTAATTTTCAATGCTAAAGTTATGGATGTTGAGACAATAAAGAATAGATTGGAAGAAAATCACAGCACAGCTGCATTTGAAAGTCGCTTGATGAAGGCAAATTACCTTTTTGCTGGAACCTTTGTATTTTCTGCGTTCATGAATTACGTATTGGCTAAGTGGATAGTAACCAGTCCTTCAGGAAGTGCTGCTTTTAATGAAGAACTTGGTAAACTGACTTTATACAGCTACCCGATGATCGCTATTCCATCGATGATAATGATGATGGCCATTTTTTATTATTTATGGCGCACTATTAATGGTCTAACTGGACTCGGCCTTGAAGAAATAATGGCATCAAAAGCCACCGAAAAATAAGTTATCACCTTACATTTTCTATATTTAAAGACTGTAATCCTTTTCAGATTTCAGTCTTTATCCCTTTGTATTTTTATCCTATTAACTTGAATTTTGTTTGTTCATTATTTATGGCAGCAAGCATCTCTTGAGTGGTTTTTATAGTACGTACTTGCTGTAAAAATAGGATTGCTTGAGGATGCTGTAGTTTTATAAACATTAACCATTGTTTGATTCGACTAGGTAAGTATTTTTCTTGGTCTCCCATGGTTTGAATAAACAGATATTTCTCCATTAAATTCAGTATTTGCAACCAAGTGTAGGGGGCTTCAATGCCTTTTATAGCAAGCGCTAAATTTGGTGTTGCAAGCGCGCCACGACCAATCATTAATCGATCACAACCGGTGATTTCAACACAACGGCGTGCGGCTTCAATATTGAAAATATCGCCATTAGCAATCACCGGAATGTTAATTGATTCTTTTATTTTTGCTATCCAATGCCAATGTGCAGGGGGCTTGTAACCCTCTTCTTTAGTACGAGCGTGTACTGCAAGTTCATCTGCACCAGCTTCTTCGATTGCTTGTGCATTTTCAATAGCCAGTGATTTATCATCATAACCTAAACGTATTTTTGCGCTTAGGGTTTGAAAAGCAGGTACCGATTCACGTACCGCTTTAACAATGTCGTATAACTTCTCTGGTGATTTTAATAAAACGGCACCACCATTGCTTTTATTAACCGTTTTAGCTGGACAGCCGAAATTGAGATCAATTCCGTCGGATCCAATACGGATAGCTTTATCGGCATTTTCAGCCAAATATTGTGGGTGTTGCCCTAATAATTGAACACGCACTGGCGTGCCCGCTGCTGTTTTACTATCGTTATCAAGCTCAGGGCTTAGACGGCGATAAACTTTTGCAGGTAAACGTTGATCTACGATCCTTACAAACTCAGTCACACAAAGGTCAAAACCACCAATAGCCGTTAATAATTGACGCATGTGATGGTCCATTACACCTTCCATTGGGGCAAGTGTTATTTTCATGTGATCTGTCTCATAATTACAAAGGCGAGAGTATACCTGATAATTAATTATTTTACGTAAAATAAGAAAGTAATAATGAATATGTTTATTGCTTGATAAAGCGTATATTGTGGCAATAATTAGTATAAATGCCAGCATATAAAGTACTTCTAGATCAACAAAGGTTAACTTTTTTGTTTGCAATAGAGTTTATATGACGCTTGTACTTGCACATAATCTTACAACTAATTACCCTTAGATAATTATATTTAAACAAGAGAAAAATGATGCCTTCAGAGACACTTCAGTTAATAAAAAACAGTATCAAAAGCATTCCTAATTATCCGATTGACGGGATTATATTTCGTGATATCACTAGTTTAATTGAAAATGGTCGTGCTTTTGCCGCTACGATTAACCTATTAAGTGAACGCTATAAAGATCAAAAAATTGATAAAGTAATCGGAACAGAAGCCCGTGGTTTCATATTTGGCGCTCCTTTAGCTGCTGCAATTGGCGCAGGTTTTGTGCCTGTTCGTAAACCTGGCAAGCTACCAAGAAATACGGTTCATGAAAATTATGATCTTGAATATGGAACAGACACATTACATATTCATAGTGATTCAATTGCAGAAGGCGAACGAGTGCTACTGGTCGATGATCTATTAGCGACGGGCGGAACAGCTGAAGCCTCGGTTAAATTAATCCATCGTTTAGGTGGCGTGATTGTCGAGACAGCTTTTGTGGTCGAATTACCATCATTAAATGGTGGAGCTAAATTAACTAAGTTAAATGTTCCATATTTTTCTCTAGTTGAATTTGAAGGCGAATAAATTAGTGAGTTATCAAGTTTTAGCAAGAAAATGGAGACCACATAACTTTCAACAAGTTGTTGGGCAGGAGCACGTATTAACTGCGTTATCAAATGGTCTTACACAAAATAGAGTACATCATGCATACCTGTTTAGTGGGACTCGTGGAGTTGGTAAAACAACTATTGCGCGTATTTTAGCTAAAAGCTTGAATTGTGAGCAAGGTGTTACTGCAACACCTTGTGATCAATGTGAACATTGCAAAGCTATCGATGAAGGGCGCTTTGTTGATTTACTGGAAATTGATGCAGCTTCTCGTACCAAAGTCGATGATACTCGAGAGTTACTTGATAATGTGCAATATAAACCTGCTCAAGGGCGTTATAAAGTTTATTTAATAGATGAAGTGCATATGCTTTCGAAGCATAGTTTTAATGCTTTATTAAAGACTTTAGAAGAGCCACCGGAATACGTTAAATTTATTTTAGCAACAACCGATCCTCAAAAATTACCCATTACGGTTTTATCTCGTTGTTTACAATTTCATTTAAAAGCTATTTTACCGGAACAAATTGAACAACAATTAGCGATGATTTTGCAACAAGAGCAAGCAAGTTTTGAGCATGCTGCACTTGCTGTTATTGCAAAAGCTGCAGATGGCAGTATACGAGATGCATTAAGTTTAACTGATCAAGCGTTAGCTTTTGGTGCGGGTAATATTGAATATCAAGCCGTTTTAAAAATGCTTGGTACCATAGATCAAAGCCACCTCTATTACCTTTTACATTTCATCGCTTCGGGCAATGTTACTAAGGTATTTCAAAAAATAGAAGAGCTGGTACATTTAGGTGCAGACTTTGCGATGCTGCATAAAGAGTTAGCAAGT
>JBALXF010000427.1:0-3169 GCA_036961085.1 Psychromonas sp. | reverse complement strand
GATGTTACTGAAACTGATATGGAAAAAATCATAAGCATGGGGGCGGAAATGTGCTTAAGAAAACCGCTGGATGTGCCTCTTTTATTCAAGCAGTTAAATTTAAATAATCATCTCGAAGGGCTAACGAGTGAATAAGTTTTCAAATTCTCAAATACTTTTATTGTGTGGCTTTTTATCTAGTGTTTTTTTTGTTTTTGATGCAGCTATTCCTCTTGGTGTCGCCGGAGGATTTTCGTATATTTTTGTCATTATAATTTCTCTTTTTTCTCATCAAAGAAATTTAATCATATTAGTAGCGATTGTTGCTTCCATTTTGACAATCATAGGTGTTTTTATTTCTCCGTTAGGAGGAGAGTTTTGGCCAGTCTTTCTAAATCGATGTTTTACTTTATTGGCGATATGGAGCACGGCTTTATTAGGGATAAAACTTAAAAAAATAATGAGTGAAAAGAAACTGAAGGAAGATGAGTTTCATAAAATATTTGAACTTTCGCCTGATATTATCGGCAAAGGTACTATAGGGGGGAAGTTTTCAGAAATTAATTCTGCTGTAATCAAAACACTCGGTTATAAAAAGGAAGCGTTTCTCTCTACACCTTTCATTGATTTTGTGCATAAAGATGATGTTGCAGGAACCCTCTCTGCATTAGAAGATGCTGTCAAAAAAAAGCGTAATATTATCTTTAATAACCGATGCAGATGTTCTGCGGGTTATTATAAATGGTTTGAATGGAATGTGCTCGCCACTTCAGAGAATAACACTTTTTACACTGTGGTGCGTGATATAACCGAGCGGGTATTTTCAGAAAGAAATGCTAATTTAAGCAACAAAAGACTTGCAGGAGAAAAAAAAACTGCTCATTCGAAGCAAATAAACCGTATCAATAGCAGCAACACAGATTCGATAAATGGCTCACCCGTCATTGATAATCATAACAATAATAACAACGATAATAATAAAGTTATCGAGGGTTATAACGAGATAACTATTTCTCAATGGTCACCAGAGATGACGATTGATGACGATTGATGACGATTGATGACGGTGGTGTTATCGATGAAGATCACCAGCGTTTGTTCAATATTTTTTCACGCTGTCAGCAACTTGAAGAAAATGATGATAATTTTACAACAAAGATACATGCGTTAATAAAAGAATTAACACAGTATACGGTTGAGCATTTTGCCCGCGAAGAACTAGCAATGAAAGTCGTGGATTATCCCTATTCTAAAAACCACTGTAATATTCATAAATTAATGGTTAAAGAGCTCAATTTTATTGTAAAAACAGAATCACTTCAGGAAATAAGGCTCTGGATAGTAACCTATTTATCTGATTGGTTAATCGACCACATAATGGTGATGGATAAAGTTTTAGAGCCTTATATTAAAGCTAACACAGGTGAAGTGCAGCGCGCGATGATTGAGCTAAGAGCAAAGGAAGCAACATAAATAATGTTATCTTCCTTAATTTCTATGCGTGGCCTTTTTTTAAGAGAAGATCTACGTTTACTACTTTGTGTTTCATGTTGTAGTGATAACAATGAGTAGGCTTTATATCGTCGATGATGACTTAGCTATATGCAATTTGCTAAAAACAATTTCAGTTTCATTTTTTTCTGAGATTGAATTATTTAACTCAGGAAAGGCTTTTTTGCAAGAAAGCATCAATTCACGTGATATTGTAATACTTGATTTAATGATGCCCAATTTTGATGGTATTGAGGTTATTCGCTATTTAGCTAATAATGCATTATTCCCAAAATTGATTCTTATTAGTGGTTACGACCAAGGCATTCTCCATTCTGCACAGCTATTAGCCAATGACTACGGTCTTGATGTGCTAGATGTTTTTACAAAACCGATTGCAATGGATAGATTAACCAATGTGTTAACTACATTAATTACGAAAGCTGGCAAAATATCAGTCGATAAGAGTAACATAAACTCAAGTGATAACAAGGGACTGTATGAATTCAGTCCCAGTGTTGAAGATATAGAGCGTGCAATAAAGAAGCATCAATTTATACTTTTTTTTCAACCTCAAGTGTCAACAAAAACCAATGAGATGATAGGGGCTGAGGCTTTAGTAAGGTGGCAACATCCAATACATGGTTTAGTTTTCCCTGATAAATTTATTCCTTTAGCTGAGAAATCCGGCGTTATAGAGTCACTCACTAACGAAATTTTAGATTTAGCCATACAACAGTGTTGTCAATGGAAAGATCAAGGCTTATTTATAAAAATATCCATTAATCTATCGGCAAAAAATATCAATAGCTTGCAAATACCAGAGCAATTACGAAGTTTAGTTAGACATAACCATCTAGACCCATCGATGATTGTGCTTGAAGTGACTGAAAGTGCCTTGATGGGGAATTTAACAACGTCACTTGATATTCTTACTCGTTTAAGACTGAAAGGCTTTCAGTTATCTATTGATGATTTTGGAACGGGCTTCTCATCTCTTTCTCAACTTCACAAAATACCTTTTACTGAATTAAAAATTGATCGCTCCTTTGTTAAAGAAATGTCTGATGATCTTGATAGTCTTGCGATTATTGAAACATGTATAATGCTAGGTCATAAACTTAATATGGAAGTTGTTGCTGAAGGCGTTGAAACACAAGAAGCATTGTCTCTATTAACCGAAATGGGCTGTGATATCGCTCAGGGATACTACATAGCAAGGCCAATGCCTGCAGAAGCATTGATGTCATGGCAACAAAACAGATTAAAAAAATAAATAGGACTGCCAATGATAAATAGAATTGTATTGTCGATGTTATCTATAGTGGTTTATTTATCGCTTATGGCTATTATCGCTTATATCCCCCCTTTATCATTTATAAACTTTATTGATAAAGGGCAAATCCCCATGGCACCTTTAACATCAATATTTTTTCTATTTACCTCTGTTACCTTGTTAATACTTTCAGGTTTTTTAAATAATCTTAAGCAGTATAAAAAGTTTTTCATCGGCAGTGTTTATGTTATTGCATTATTTGGGCTATTAGAGGTATTAGGCACCCTTGCCGGTGTAGATCTAAATTTTGAAAATCAAATAGTACCAAGTTTTGGAGAATTAAATGGTATTCCTGTTGCCAGGATGTCTTTTGTAACCGGTTTTTGCTTTTTTCTTTCCAGTAGTATTCTGTTAATAATGCAT
>JBALXF010000426.1:0-3182 GCA_036961085.1 Psychromonas sp. | reverse complement strand
GCCAACAAACAGCTGCAAAAACAACCTTGAAAGATCAACAGACCCTAACTATCCATTCATCTTGAAATAATTATGTATACTCTTCGACCTTATCAACAAGACAGTGTTAAAGCGACGATTCATTATTTTCGCAAACATAGCACACCCGCAGTACTTGCCTTATCAACAGGTGCAGGTAAAAGCCTTATAATCGCGGAACTAGCACGTTTAGCGAAAGGCCGAGTTTTAGCACTTGCCCATGTTAAAGAGCTAGTCGAACAAAACCACGGAAAATACGAAAGTTATGGATTAAAAGCCTCTATTTTTTCGGCAGGTTTAGGCCGTAAAGAAAATGACCAACAAGTCGTTTTCGCTTCGGTACAATCAATAGTCAATAGCTTAGAGTATTTTTCAGAGCAGTTTTCATTGCTTGTTATCGACGAATGTCACCGCGTACCTGAAGATGAAAATAGCAGTTATCGTAAAGTCATTAACCATCTATTAAAAAGCAATCCTAACCTAAAGATTTTAGGCTTGACCGCAACGCCTTATCGCCTTGGTATGGGCTGGATTTATAAATATCACACCCGTGGGCAAGTGCGCTCAGAGCAAGAACGCTTTTTCCGTGATTGTATATTTGACCTGCCTATTCGTTTTTTACTCGATGAAAAGTTTCTCACTGAACCAAAAATCATGGACATGGCAGTAATTGGCTATGATTTTTCTAGTATTAAAGCGTCTAATAGTGGTCATTACAAAGAAGCAGAGCTTGATAATGTGGTTAAAAAATCTAACCGCGTGACTCCCTTGATCATTGAACAAGTGATTGAAACGGCAAAAGATAGACTCGGGGTAATGATTTTTGCTTCAACGGTTAATCATGCCCAAGAAATCATCGGCTATTTAAGTAAAGAAAATGCAGCGCTCATTATTGGCGACACACCACTCGAGCAGCGCGATCAAATTATTAATGATTTTAAACAGCGTAAAATTAAATATTTAGTCAATGTTTCGGTCTTAACTACGGGCTTTGATGCGCCCCATGTCGATCTTATTGCCATCCTTCGCCCTACCGCGTCTCTGAGTCTGTATCAACAAATTGTCGGACGTGGCTTACGCTTATTCGAAGGGAAAGAAGATTGCTTGGTGATGGAGTTTGCGGGCAATTGTTATGACTTATACCAACCTGAAGTTGGCGCCCCAAAGCCTGACAGTACTAGTGAAATAGTGACTATCCCTTGTCCTGCTTGTCGTTTTAATAATAACTTTTGGGGAAAACTCGATCCTGCTGGGTTTGTATTAGAGCACTACGGAAGACAATGTCAGGGTTATTCCGTGGATGAAGATGAGCAACGCGTCATTTGTGGTTATCGCTTTCGCGCTAAAATTTGTGAAATGTGTGGTGCGGATAATGATATTGCGGCACGTCGTTGCCATCAGTGTGATCATATATTGGTTGACCCCGATAAAAAGTTACGCGAAGCAATGAAATTAAAAGATGCATTGATCATAAAGTGTGTGGATATGCGCTTACAAGCCGGTAAAAATAAATTTAATAAACCACAACTTAAAATAACTTATGTCGGTGATGAAGGCTTTGAAATAAATAAGGTCTGGCCACTTGCAACAAAAAGTCAGAAGTCTGATTTTCTTAATAAATTTATAAAAAGGCACCTTGTTGATCGTCATCGCCCCTTTACAGAAACAGCGGCAACTAAAGTGATTAATAATCAACATAGGTTACGTGCACCTGAAATCGTTATCGCACGTAAAAATGGCCGTTTTTGGGCAATTCGCGACACCTTATTTGATCTTGAACAGTATGAAAATAACAATTAAAGGTGTTATTAAAACCTGAAATAGAGCGATTATTTGATGGTCACCGTCTTTTCCCAAGCTTGACATAATCAAGGCTGCGCCTAGTATTTGTTATATTTTTACAATGGATTTTAATACTTATGCCTTCCTCATCAATATTAAAAAATCTGACTGAATCAATTGGTAACACCGACCTTATACGTATTGAGAGTCTATCTAATTTAACCGGTTGTGAAATACTCATAAAATGTGAACTGCAAAATCCTGGTGGTTCAATTAAAGACCGTGCCGCTTTGCAACTAGTGCAAGATGCTATCGCTAGTGGCAAACTAAAACCTGGCATGACCATTGTTGAAGGCACCGCAGGTAATACAGGCATAGGGCTCGCTATGGTAGCAAAATGCTTAGGTTATAAAATGCTTGTGGTCATGCCTAAGGGGCAATCACCAGAAAAAGTAAATATGATCACGCTATATGATGCGCAGTTAAAACTTGTTGATGCTTGCCCTTTTGCAAATCCTAACCACTTTTATCATACCGCGAAGCGACTTGGTGAAGAGAATGCTGATTATTGGTGGGCAGATCAGTTTGAAAATATCAGTAATTGCAAAGCACATTATGAAAATACCGGCCCCGAAATCTGGCAGCAAACCCAAGGAAAAATTGACGCACTAGTATCCGTTGCTGGTACAGCGGGCACCATTGCTGGTAACTCTCGTTATTTATCAGAACAAAACCCGAATCTACAAACTTGGTTAGTTGACCCCGATGGTTCGGGTATCTACAACTATCTCAAAAATGGTCAATATGCCAACTCAGGTAGTTCGTTTACCGAAGGCATAGGGATCATGCGTAAAGTAGAGAACTTTCGACTGGCTAAAATCAATAAAGCAATCACCCTGCCAGATCAAGATTTAGTCTGCATATCGCGACAAATACGTGAACGTGATGGCATTGCATTAGGCAGTAGCTCTGCACTCAATTTAGCAGGCGCGCTATATGCAGCCGCAAAAATGGGGCCAGGGAATTGCATTGTCACCTTTGCTTGTGATGTGCCTGAACGTTCTTTTTCAAAACTCTATAACGAAGTATTCTTGAGCGAAAAAAATATAGATAAAAATTATGAAACGCTCGAAGAAATGTTTACGCGCTATAAAAATCAACCAAGCAGTCGAGTTGTGGAAGTCAAAAATGAAGATGAAAATGGCAGTAATGTCTTTAAGTAAGGGGTTTAGTGAAGATTAGCCTTAAATTTAAAATGCTTTTATGTAATAAATCAAAGTGATTTATTACGAAAGCAGTATTCTAAGACTCCTCTTGAGAGCCTTTTATATTAAATTACATGCTTATGTAGATGGCTCAGGTAATTTTTTGTAAAAAGCTTA
>JBALXF010000425.1:0-3183 GCA_036961085.1 Psychromonas sp. | reverse complement strand
TTCCCTTGGTCCACTGGACCAAGGGACCTTGCTTTCCTTCCCTTTCCGAACTCAGAAGTGAAACGCAGTTGCGCCGATGGTAGTGTGGGGTCTCCCCATGTGAGAGTAGGTCATCGCCAAGCGCCTAATAAACGATAAATCCCTGTTGACTGACGTCAGCAGGGATTTTTTCGTTTAAGCGCTTTGCAGATGACCACTCGAGCATGGGAAATAAACTAGTCGCCACGCAGTGGCATTCAAACCATGTGATAGTAGGGCGAATATCGCGTAGCGATGTATCATGAGCGGAGGAGCTCTGCGACGACTGTTCCATTGCTAGACACTTTTTTGCTTTTAAAAATTAAAAAATAGTACCATCAACGTCAAACAAAGTTTCCACAATTCCAGCGAACTTCCTTATGCCGTAGGCATAAGTGTTTCGCCTACATTCTCCACTGGACCAAGGGACCTTGCTTTCCTTCCCTTTCCGAACTCAGAAGTGAAACGCAGTTGCGCCGATGGTGCTGCGAATATCGCGATAGCGATGGCTCTGAGCGGGTGAGCTCTGCGAACCCTTACCGTTGCATCTTGTTTCCTTGAACCTTGTTCAAGGGACTGCAATACAAAATGGTCTCCCCATGTGAGAGTAGGGAGGCGAATTTTACGGCAGTAAAGTGTATGAGCGGGCAAAGCTCTGCGTGCCCTGATTGTTTCGCGACAGCGATGTATACGAGCGGAGGAGCTCTGCGACGACTGTCCCATCGCCCGAATGTTGCACAAGCTAAGCAATCAAATCCAGATGAATCCCTGTTGACTGACCCCGTAGAGGGTTTTTCATTGAAGCTCTGCGACGACTCTCCCATCACAGAATGATGAACAAGCTAAGCAATCCAATCTAGAATAACCGCAGTTGTTTGCTTAGTATTATCTATTTAAAATTATTAGCTTATTTACAGAAATATTTAATCTACATAGATCATAAATTTACAATTAAATACAAAAATAATTTGAGTAAGATCGTCAATTAGATCTATATTCTTTTTGACCATTATTGTTTCATGTTCTAATGAATTATCTTTATAAACTTAATTGAACAGTTGTTTTGATTTATACATTGTTTATTGGTTAATCACGCACAGTTTAATACTATTTCCATCTATTTTATAAAGTCTTTGTATCATTTTTAATGTAATCAGCTAGTTCAATGGTTAAGGGCATTTTATGAATTTAAAGAACAGGAAAAATATTGATCGAATAAAAGAAATGGCTTTAAATCGCTATCATGGATGTCATGATAATCGATTTGATGTAAATGGTCCTGAACATTGGAAGCGAGTTTGGCAAAATGCACAGCTTTTAATTCCTATTACACATGCCAATGCAACTGTGGTTGAATTGTTTTGCTTTCTTCACGATTGTTGCAGAATACATGCAGGGCATGAACCTGAGCATGGTCATGCAGCAGAAAGGTTTATCCAACAACATGAAAAGGAATTTTCTTTCTTAGACGAGACAGAATATCAATTGCTGTTGACTGCCTGCGGTGAACATACTCACTTAAACCGTTCAGAAGATATGACTATTGCGACATGTTGGGATGCAAATCGCTTAGATTTAGGAAGACTTGGAATTTCACCTAAAGCACAGTTTTTAATGACAGAGGCTGCAAAAAATTTAGAGTTTATTCATCGTGATATACAAAGCAGTACTGATGTAAAATAATTTTTAAACTTCTAGTTCATTTTTGTCTACATCAAGAGGCGATGCAGACAAAAATAATGGAAATTAGTAATTGAAACTAATAATAGTTAGATTATTATTTTTCGTTGTACAACATGTAATCGATGGCCTAATAAAATGGCCGCGACAGTTAAGCCGACAGTCAAGCCAATCCAAAAACCTTCAGCTCCCATTCGGGTAACAACTATATCTGTCATACCTAATAGATAACCAAGTGGTAAACCCACTACCCAATAAGCAATAAAGGTACGGGTGAAAATGGCTATCATCTCTTTATAACCACGTAATGCACCTGCAGCAACAACTTGAATAGCATCTACACATTGATACATTGCAGCGAAAATCATCAAGCTAACCGCGAGTGTTATTACTTCTGTATTATCTGTATAAAGTTGCGCGATATCTGTTTTGTATATCAATGTTAATATGGCGGTTATTACAGATAAACCTAAGCCCAGAGAAAGCCCCGCATAACTTGCATTTTTAGCCCCCATATTTTTGCCTTGACCTAGGTTGAAACCAACTCGGATACTAACGGCATTAGCGATACTCATAGGTAACATAAACACCATACTAGAGAAGTTAATTGCTATTTGATGAGCTGCGACAACATTTGAACCAAGTGGCGCGACTAATAGGGCAACACCTGCAAAAATAGTGACCTCAAAAAATATAGCGATAGCAACCGGTAAACCTAATTTGAATATGTCATAAATTGCAGAGAAGTCAGGTTTAGAAATGTTTTTAAATAACGGGTAATACTTTAATTTTTTTGCGTATAAGACATACATGAGTAAGCCCAAAAACATAAACCAATAAACAATAGTAGTCGCAACACCACAGCCTGCACCGCCTAAGGCTGGCATACCTAATTTGCCATAAACGAAAATCCAGTTTAATGGGATATTTAATAACAGCCCTAAAAATCCGATAACCATAGCGGGTTTAGTGAGTGATAAACCTTCAATATAATTACGTAAAGCCTGGAACAGTAAAAAAGCGGGTATAGCAAAAGAGACTGCAAATAAATAATCAATGGTTATTGTCTTTAAAGCCGTTTCTATTTCCATATAATTTACAATGGCGGTGGCATTATATAAAAAGATTGCGATCGGAATAGCAAGTAACAACGCAAGGTACATACCTTGTTGACCCGTTACAGGTATTTTAGCGGTATGATTTGCGCCATGAGCTTGTGCTGTTAATGGAATAAGTGCCATTAAAACGCCAACACCAAATAGAATACAAGGCAACCAAATACTTGCGGCTATCGCTACTGCTGCCATGTCATTAGAACTAACGCCGCCAGCCATTACTGTATCAACAAAGCCCATTGCAGTTTGTGCAAATTGAGCAATAAAAATAGGGATACTTAATTTTGTGATTTTGCTGATTTCTTGGCTATAGGTCACTGAAATTTCCATTTGTATATAAGGGAGCTAAAAGAAATCGTTTATACGCCTT
>JBALXF010000424.1:0-3184 GCA_036961085.1 Psychromonas sp. | reverse complement strand
CGGGTGCATTTATACCGCGTTCAGCATTGGCATAGTGTCCCATATGGGTGGCTGCGAAGATCAAATCTGGCTTTTCAGTTTCTTGTAATGTTGCAATTAATTTTTTAGCTTCTTCTTTGGGATCTCTAAAGTCAATACCACTGATAAATTCAGGGTTACCAATTTTAGCCGTATCTTCTGTGGTTAAGCCTATGACTGCAATTTTAATCCCTTGCTGCACAAATATTTGGTAAGGTTGGAATAACCGTTCGCCGGTTTTTTTATCGTAGATATTGGCTGATAACATAGGGAATTCTGCCCACTCATCTTGCTGCTGCAGCACTGAAAGTGGATTATCAAACTCATGATTACCTAATGCCATTGCATCGTAACCTAACATGTTCATGCCTTTGAAGTCGGGCTCTGCATCTTGTAAATCTGACTCAGGTACACCTGTATTGATATCGCCACCAGAAAGCAACAAAGAGGTACCTCCCTCAGCTTCAACTTCGCTACGAATTTGATCTAACAGTGTTTTACGCGCTGCCATGCCATATTCACCATTTTTATTTTGCCAAAAACGTCCATGATGGTCATTAGTGTGCAGAATGGTAATGTTATATATTTTATCTTTTTCCCATAAATGTGTTTCTACCTGTTCATTGTTTGCACAGCCAGAAAGACCTACGAGTAATGCACTTAATAATACGCTTTTAGCAAATAACCTTTGTTTCATTTTTCTTTCCTTTGTTGTATGCCTAGATAAAGTAATTAAAGGCATTCCATGTTTATTAAAATGAGTGATACAAAATATTTTAGTGATTATAAAAATTAGTAAAATATAGCTTAATTAATAAGGTATGAATTACGGTTCAATTCAGCTATGTGAGAATATTAATACAATTTATTGAACTAAATATTAAACGACGTTATAGCGACCTGGCTTATGGTTAACAGCAATAATGATATTGAGTGCAACCGCGCCAAGCATTGAGATGGCAATGAGAGTCCAATCCACAACAAATATAGCGAGAAAAACAATAATACAATCTATTGCCATCTGAAATTTCCCCATCGAAATATTATATTTTTGCGCCATGTATTTCGCTAAAATATTTAA
This sequence comes from Psychromonas sp., assembly GCA_036961085.1. Classification (GTDB taxonomy): domain Bacteria; phylum Pseudomonadota; class Gammaproteobacteria; order Enterobacterales; family Psychromonadaceae; genus Psychromonas. The sequence continues at coordinate 2,085 of JBALXF010000424.1, read as the reverse complement.
TCCACCTAGGCTCGCGTTATGGCGAAATAGCATCAAAAAACCCGATCCCATTAAAAAGCCTCCGACAATACTGGCATAGATTTTATTAAGCGAATCAAAATTAATGAATAATGGGGTTATTTCAGCAAAAAGTGATACTAACAGCACTGAAATAAAGGTTTTTATGGTGAATTCCCATCCCATCTGACGAACTGCGAGAACATAAAAGGGCAGGTTAATAACAAAAAATATTTGCCCAAAACTAAATTCCGTTGTGTATTGAGCAAGAAATGCTAATCCGGCAGTTCCCCCAGTTAATAAACCTGCATTTGTATAAAGCGTGATACCAAGCGCGACCAGTAGTGTGCCAATAATTAAAGCTTGCGCATCTTCGAAGTAAGTATGTTTTTTGTTCTTCCCTGGACTGGTCATCAATTTTCTCTGTATTAGTAAATTATTAGCTAGCATCCTAGCATATCGCTAATTTAATGATTTTAAATAGGAAATCTATCTATGCGTTTTATATTTGCGATTAATAGGTCATTATTTAAAGAATTTTCAATCAAATTATTGTCAGATTGCTTATAGAGCGATCAAATAATTTGTGCATATAGTTTATTAAGCGATTGTTCAATGCTTCTGTTACTTTAAATGGGGTATTTAAGGAGGGAGTTACTAGCAATAAATATAAACAAAGTCGATACTATTTTTTAATAATAATTAAATGTATTTGATTCCAATTTATTGTCGTTTACTATGCATCGCGCATTTTTATAACATTAATAATAAAAATAATATTACTATATAATTTCAAAGGGATTTTGAATGCCATATTTACTTGCCGTGACTCTGTTATGGGCATTTTCTTTTAGTTTAATTGGTGCTTACTTAGCAGGCCAAGTCGATGCTTGGTTTTCTGTGTTAATGCGAATTGCATTAGCAACCTTGGTATTTTTACCTTTTTTACGTGTTCGACAGGTTAGTGCTGCTACTGCAATAAAACTAATGGGGATAGGGGCAATACAACTCGGCTTCATGTATGTATTTTACTACCATTCTTTTCTGTTCTTAACAGTACCTGAAGTCTTACTGTTTACTGTAATGACGCCAATTTATGTGACCTTAATTAATGACGCCTGTGAGAGGAAGTTTCATTCCAATTTCATGCTTACCGCTGTTATTGCGACTTTAGGGGCTATTGCGATTCGTTATAATGGCATCGACGCGAATTTCATTATCGGATTTTTAATGGTTCAGGCTGCTAATATTTGCTTTGCAACGGGTCAGGTTGCCTATAAACGTCTAATGACGGATCGAAACTTAGATCAAAAAACAGTGTTTGGCTGGTTTTTTATTGGCGCATTAATCGTGGCGAGTCTTTGTTATCTGCTTTTTGGTAATAGTGAGAAGTTACCGACTACTTCTTTGCAATGGGGCGTACTCATTTATTTAGGTACCATTGCTTCAGGTCTTGGTTATTTTGCTTGGAATAAAGGTGCAACCCTAGTTAATGTTGGTGCGTTAGCCGTGATGAATAATCTACTTATTCCAGCAGGTATCGTTGTTAATTTAGTTATTTGGAATCATGATGCTGATATTTTAAGATTAAGCTTAGGGGGAGGCGTTATTTTAGTCGCCTTATTATTGAACCAAGGGCTAGAGAAAAAGCGCAATTTACAACAATCATCAGTTGATTAAAATTATACCAAGATTTGCTTATAGTCGTGATGTTCAGCAAGCATTATCGAATGCAAAAAGATAAGCTTGCTGTGTAGGTAACTGCTTTTACTTAGTAATGTCACTTAATAATGCCATTTAGTTATGATGCTTAATCTACTTAGTCGTTGCCGCTTTTGACAACATACTGAGTACGTTAGATATTTTAGTGATAACGGGATCGCAACCTTCAATTAAATGCCTATTTTCAAGGTATTGCGGATCGTTATAAGATAACCAAACCTTGCCGTTTTCATCTTCCCAAAATAATGCTTTTTGTGGTAAATCAATTGCAGCTTGTTGAGCACATTGCATCAATGGGGTACCTACTTTAGGGTTACCAAATATGATTACCACTGTCGGTCTGATTTGTTGATCTATTTTAGCCGC
>JBALXF010000423.1:0-3190 GCA_036961085.1 Psychromonas sp. | reverse complement strand
ACTAATTTACAGATTTAGAAATCATGTTGTAGAGTATTTCAGTTATTTCAGTTATTTCTTTTGATAAGGGGCTGTTGATAGTGGTATAAGGATAAGCCAATATCTTTCTGCCCTGATAGCCTATTAGCGAGTTAATATTGGTTTTTACTCGGTATAAATAACTTATATTATCAGCGTAATGGGTATAAGTTACGAAAGGTTAAGTTAATACGCGGCCCAATAGGGCGTTTAGTTTTATTAATCGCATGTTGCCAGTGGTGTTGAAGTTCACCCTGCATTAATAATAAACTATTATGTTGTAGGTCGATGACTAATGTTTCATATTTAGCTTGATTATGCCGCAGAGAAAATCGACGTGTTTCACCAAGACTGTAGGAGGCAATTGTAGGGTTTTTCCCTAAAACTGCTTCATTGTCGGCATGATATGCAACACTGTCTTGTCCGTTACGGTATAAGTTAACCAGAACGCTATTGAATGTCTTGCCGCTACAGGCTTCAACCTTATTTTTTAAGTTAAGTAAATTTACCGAAAAGTTACTTGCTGACACCGGCGTTTTATAACCTCCTTTTGCACTTAAACCAAACTCTCCATACCAAGCAGTTAAACGTGGTTGATTGACCATTTTACCATAGAGTTGAATGGCTTCTTGCTTCCAAGGGGTTTCTGCCAATAGTTCATTGAATAGTTGCTGTGCTTGTTGAGACGTTAAAAAGCTTGGCCAATAAACGACATGACCATCTCTGTTTACAAGTTCTGTACCTTGATCATCGGCAAATAAATCAGCAGTTATATTCATGAATATTCCATCTAGTGAGCGAATAGTGCCTCAATTGAGGCAATAAGTTATGATTTATACCCATGTCACCTCAAAATACTTTGTCAGGCACAAGATCAATAACCTGAGTCCCGTAGGGCAAGGAAACTTGCACTATCTACGTTGTTTAAGACATCGACGTAAAGCAACTAGGCTTCAATTTCATGCCTAATATATGGTCACAATTTGCTGACTTTGCATCTTGAAGTATCATGGGTATATACTCGTATCATTCAAAGTACACCTAAATCTTAATTGATAACTTATATATACAGCTGTAGAGAGTCTCATAATGTTTAAACAAATTAAATCATTTTTAAATTCAATGTTAGATCAAGATGCACCGGGTACTGGTGCAAGTTCAAGCGCAGATACCACTGTCGCTATTGTGTCTTTATTGTGTGAAGTGAGTAATGCTGACCATGATATAAGCGAGTCTGAAGAGCATGCGATAGTCACCACCTTATCTAAATTTCTGATGGTTGATAGTGAAAAAGCGCAGGAACTTTTGGCCATTGGTAAAGAAACAATAAAATCATCAAATTCAGTCTTTGATTTCACTTCTGATTTAAGCCATTTGGATCAAAATCAACGCATTAATTTAATCACTGCTATGTGGGAAGTTGCTTACGCTGACAACCATTTAGACCCAATGGAAGAAGCCATTATTCGTAAAGTAGCAGCATTAATTTATGTCGATCATAATCAATTTATTCGTACAAAACTAGCTGTGCTTAACTCTTAACTCTTAACTCTTAACTAGTTACTATTGATCAGACCTTGTAAGAATTTTTCATCTAATACACCTTCATTTTTTATATTAAAAGCGATGAACCCCTTGGGATCTATTTTAGTATTAAGACGATAACTAATTTCTTCACCAGCGTTTTGACTTAAATGAGGGATAATTTTGAAAAGTTCAATAATACTGATACTGGCATTTATTGATACCGGTGTCTCAGTATAAGCTTTTAGTGTTGGTATTTGATTAGAAACACCAGAAAGCACTTTTTGATCTGCTAGCGCTAAATTAAAAGCAATACCTTGTATTTGTAGATCTTGCTCATTAGGGTTAGTTATAAGTAGGTTTAATTTAAAATTAGGATTTAAGCCTTGCGTTGACGCGGGTTCTATCCCGATAAATTTAACTTCCAAATCCTGCAGGGATTGTATGTTAGTACAGCCAGCTAGCCAAACGGTACATAGCAGCAAGTAAATTTTCCATGCTTGTAGTTTAATAGCCATCCTTTCTACCTATATATTTTATGACTGCACACTATGATTCTGAAGTGTGCAGTTAATTTTGTGAAAATTGGTGTCGTAAATACCAGTAACTTAATCTGCACTAAATTACTTCATATCTTGTTCTATTAACCAGATTCTGAATGCTTTTTGTTGTTCTTTACTAGCAGAGTTATAAGTATCAATAAGTTGCTGTTGCGTCACTGAACCTGAAACATTATTTGAAGTGGAATTTACTACAGCTGCAGTGCCTGCAACGGTCGCTGTTGTTGCTGTTAATACGACGCCATTTTGTTGGTTGTATTCTGTAATAAGTTTCTCTAAATCACTATAAGGTAAGAAACCTGAAGCCTGTAGTTGGTCAGCATCGCTTACATTATAAGTGTTTTTCTGGTCAGTTATTATCCATGTTAAACCACGGTTAACGTTATTTTGTGCTTGTCTTTCATTATTAAACTTTTTCACTGAAATGACCGTATCACCAGTAATCTTAAGATCGAAAATATAAGGTTTACTTGTTACTAATCCACCTTTTTTAAAGTTTTTTTCATATTTAATAACTATTTGGTGCTTACCTTCAGATAAATTAACCGTTCCTTTCTCTAAAAAACCACTATCATGATCTTTACCATCAACAGCTAGAATTTCTACACTATTACCTGCACTAAGTGTTGCTGCATGACTGAATGGCAGCACCATTAATGACAAAATTAAAACTAAACCTTTCATTTACACTTTTCCTTTTTAAGTGGGTATTTATATTTCAAATCAAAATAAAATGAGACAAAACGATTGTACACAGGGTAAAGGGCATATTAGTTAATTCTTCATCTCTAGCGCAAGGTTATGTGCTATTAGTCACGTTACGTGAAGCTAATCTGTTGAATTAAATAATGTAGTGGTTGTTTATTCAACAGTTCATAGATGTGCTAAAGATTTTAGATTTATGAGTAGAGATGGATTAAAGGGATTGGATTATGAAGATTAAGTAATTAATGTTAAATTATGATCCATATAACAGCCATGAATAAAATAGAACAAAACTGATGACAAGAATTTCTAAACCTGATCGCAAAACAGCCATGCACAATGTTATTTCTTTAGTTAGAGAAGACTTTCCATTTGATCTACCT
>JBALXF010000422.1:0-3218 GCA_036961085.1 Psychromonas sp. | reverse complement strand
CACTGTTATTTAAGATGTCTAATCAACTCGATATATTTTGGCTTGATAACGACAACGCAACGAGTTTAGGGGTTGATGTTGGCAAGGTAACTAAACAAGTACTTATCTTAGTGGCGATTCTTATTTCGGTTTCTACCGCATTAGTGGGACCCGTGATGTTCTTTGGTTTATTAGTCGCTAATTTAGCCAAAGAGTTTTTCCAGACTTACCGCCACAAAACTTTACTGCTCGGTAGCAGTTTAATGGCTATGTCGATGCTGCTATCAGGGCAATGGGTAATTGAGAATATCTTCAAGTTCGAAACGACATTAAGTGTAGTGATTAATTTTATCGGTGGTTTGTACTTCTTATCACTGCTAGTTAGACAAAAAATTCAATAGAGAAAGCCATGATTTCATTATTTCAATTATCTAAATCATTTGGTCAGCAAAAAGTAGTTGATCAAGCCTCAGCCTCTTTTATTAAAGGCGAAGTGACGTCCATTATTGGCCCTAATGGTGCTGGTAAAAGTACCGTACTATCAATGGCTAGTCGTTTATTACAAAAAGACAGCGGCAGCATATTAATTGAAAATCAAGAAGTAGTAGATTGGGATACCAAAGCGCTAGCCAAAAAGCTCTCGGTACTGCGCCAATCTAACAATATCAATATGCGTTTTAGCGTGCGTGAATTAGTTGCTTTTGGTCGATTTCCCTACAGCCAAGGTAAATTAACTCGCGTCGATAATGAAGTCATTGATAAATCAATTAATTATCTTGATTTAGAATCTATTCAAAATAAGTATCTTGATCAATTAAGTGGCGGTCAACGTCAGCTCGCTTTTATCGCTATGGTAGTAGCACAAGATACAGATTATGTGTTTTTAGATGAACCACTGAATAACCTTGATATTAAGCACTCGTTGCAAATCATGAAAAATATTAAAACCTTAGCCCACCAACTAGGTAAAGCAGTGGTGATTGTGATCCATGATATTAATTTTGCTTCCTGTTATTCAGACAATATTATTGCGCTAAAAAAAGGCAAGGTGGTTGCCAATGGCACGGTGGCTGAAGTAATAAAAAAAGAGGTTTTGTCCGAGATCTATGAAACTGAGTTTAATATCCATGAGGTAAATGGACAACGTATTTGTATGTACTACGGTGAATAGCAGAATTAAAGTTAAAGGAAAGCATTTATGAGTAAGCCAGTACCACGTCTATTAACAGTCATCAATAGTGAACTGCTAACCACAAACATGCAGCGAATTACCTTTAAAGCTGATGATATTTCTGACTTTAAAGGCAACAGTAATGGCGGTTATATTAAGCTGTTGTTTAATGAAAGTGGTGGAACAGATATTTCGTGTGTGGCTATTGATAGCCGCCCTAAAATGCGCACTTATACGATCCGTAATTACAGACAAGAGAAAAATGAATTTGATATTGATTTTGTACGTCACCACGAGTTAGATTCTGTTCATTTAGAAAATGGTGGCTTTGCTTCTAATTGGTCACAAAATGCCAAGATAGGTAACCAAATCTCAATGGTTGGCCCAGGTTCAATAAAAGGCTTAGCAGATGATGCCGATTGGTTCTTTTTAGTGGCAGATATGACAGCGTTACCCGCGTTATCTGAAAAATTGCAAGCTCTACCCTTTAGTGCCACTGGTTATGCCGTTATTGAAATTAATCATGCGTTAGACAAACAAAATTTAATAAAACCTAAAGGTATTGAGGTGATTTGGCGGATTAAATCAGATAGTCATGATTACCATGGAAATGCGCTAGTCGAATTAGTGCGTGAGCAACAATGGAAAGAAGGGCGAGTAGCAGTATGGAGTGCATGCGAGTTCAATCAAATGAGAGGGCTTCGCAGCTATTTCCGTAATGAGAAAAAAGTCAATAAAGACGACATTTATCTCAGCAGCTATTGGAAGCAAGGTTGTACTGAAGATGGCCATAAACTAGCCAAGAAGAATGACAAAGAAGCATCATAAATTAGAAGAGCTTTGGGGGGGAACGCTGTGCAGTACAAATTTTAGTGTCTGCACACTAAAGTCATCCCCATGTTAACTCAAAATTTAAGCCAAAAAGAATATTCTGAAGCTCGACTTTCTTTGCCAATACTTGTACCCAAGCGCAAAATTAATATTTCATAGAAAAGACAAAACCTACAACATATAAAAGCCCAGTATTTTAGCCTAATATTAGATTTCAGGTCCTAGCTAACTAGCGATTTCATGTTTATAAAGCATCCAGACCATCTATACAAAGGAAAAAAATGAAAATTTGTGCATATAACCCGAATGATATTGAACCTATTACACAACTATTTACCGATACATTTACAGATTCAGAAGGTAAAGAAGAAGGTCAATTAGTCGGCAATTTAGCCAATCAGTTATTAACTACCACGAAGGCGGAAGAGCGATATGCTTTTGTCGCAATAGAGCATGATCAAATTATCGCGTGCATCATTTTATCTAAGCTGACTTTTGAGTGTGATATTAATGTTTTTCTTTTATCTCCGGTTGCAGTGCGCACAAGTGAGCAAAAAAAAGGTGTTGCGCAGAAATTGATTAACTTTGCGATTAACGCTTTGAAAGGTGAAGCTGTTCAACTGCTATTTACCTATGGCGATCCTAATTTTTATAACAAGGTTGGCTTTAGCCCGATCAGCCAAGAAGTAGTAAAAGCCCCCTTCCCATTGACCTATCCAGAGGGTTGGTTGGGCCAGTCATTAACCGAAGATCATATGCAAGCAATTAACGGTCAATCATGCTGTGCCGATGCCCTTAGCAATGCCAGTTATTGGTAAATAGTCCAAGACGGTAAACTAGAAACAAAAGCTAATCGCAACACATCGCGGTTTATATAAACCGCTTTATCGGCTTTATCATCTTTCAATGGATATAATTAAAATCAACAATTGATATAACTATTCAGCACCGATTCTAATTTGAGGTATTTGTATCAAAATATGAAGTAAATGCTCAGTACTAAGTCTTTTATGCTGAATTCAAGGCGAAAAAGCACAGTTTAGTAGTTTAAATACTGCGCACGTCCTGTGCTATACCCTCCGAGTCATCCTGTGGATGTTCAAATTCATTCCCGATGAATTTATGAGCATTTTTCACGATGAAATAATCTTAAGTGGCAACGACCTTGTAGTTACTAATTGATTAGGTGTAATTAAACGGTAACAAAGGCAACCTATTCTAAGATGCAAAATTATAG
>JBALXF010000421.1:0-3234 GCA_036961085.1 Psychromonas sp. | reverse complement strand
CGAATCTACAGCATTTAAATGGCTTTTTATGCATTTAGGGGCTTAACTGTGAACAAATGGTACATAATTAATAAATATTTGAGTTTATATTTTTACAAGTTAGTGTGCCTTGGGTATCATCATTTCTCTGTTATTTACATTCACTCGAATTAAGTTGTTGTTAAAACCATGCCTATTAAAAATATTCTTGCCTCATTTATTTTAATCTTTTCATTATCGGGATGCACATACCTTTACGATACTTTTGTTTATCAAATTGATGTGACCCAAGGTAATTATATTGATGAAGAGAAAGTTTCGCAGATTGAATTAGGGATGACACAAGAACAAGTGATATTCATTCTTGGTTCTCCTATGCTGATTGACCAGTTTGATTCTTCAAAGTGGTACTATGTTCGTTCTATCAAGCCTGGTGGCGAAAAAGTACAAGTAGAGAAAATTCAGCTTACTTTTGAAAATAGGGTACTAGAGGACGTTGTAAAATACGGAGAGTTTCTTGATAATCCTCTGGTTAATAACCCTAACGCTAAAAAAGCACCGAATGAAGCCGCGGAAAGTTCTAAAAATGACCGTGCGCCGAGTACAGATAATTCACAACCAGTGATCCCCGAGTAATTACGATAAAGAGTAATAACAGTAAAAAGCAGATAGCTTAGTGGCTATTTGCTTTTTATTTGCTCAATACGCTTAAACTAACTGCTTTTCATCTTAGCTGCTCGCAACTTACGCATCTCTTTAGGATCTGCTGTAAGAGGGCGGTAAATCTCAATTCTATCGCCAGCTTTAACTTCGGTTTCTAGTTTTTCTGGACGGCTAAAAATACCCACCTTGGCATCACTCGGAATTATTTCGGGGAAGTGTGTTGTGATACCTGATAATTTAATACACTGTTCAAGCGTGCTACCAACAGGCACAGCTAAAGAAAGCAGCACTTGTTTATCTGGTCGTCCATAAACAACTTCTATTTCAATGGTTTCAGTCATATATTTACCTAACGAACCCCATAAACTATTTTGGCGCGAGACGAAAAAGATTTAACCATAGAGCCAACTAATTCATGAAAAATACGACCAAAAGCCAGTTCAACTAGCGTACTGCTAAATTCAAAATGTAAATCTAAATTAACTTTACATGCTTTGTCGTCTAATGCAGTGAATGTCCAACCACCTGTTAAATGCTTGAAAGGCCCCGTCACTAAATTCATGGTGATGCTTTGCCCTTCAACAAGGGTATTCTGAGTTGTAAAAGATTGGCTAATACCCGCTTTTGATACCTTAACCACAGCTTGCATAGCTTGATCACAAGCAGACAGTATTTTTGAATCGATACAGCCTGGTAAAAATTCAGGATATGCACTGACATTATTCACTAATTGATACATTTCATCTGCGCTATACATTAATAGTGCACTTCTAGACACGTTAGCCATCATCCCCTCCGATCAAAAAAACGACATATTACACCATATGCGTGTAACCTGGAAATATTGAAACAATTAGTTTAACCACTGTCTGACCTAATTCCCAAATCGTTAATCACCAAGTATTTCTCACAGTATAGGTTTAGATCAAAAACTAAAGAATATTTACACTGGCGCTTTTAAGCATAAACAACATGAAAGCCGGCAGTAATAACTTGTATTGTTCTCAGTTTTAGTTCATAAAAGATAAAACAATGTTTATCTCTATATTTCAGCTACTTTTGCACAAATCAAATAGCAATTTTAAAAACTAACTTTATAATGCGAGACTATGGCTAAGAAAAAATCAAAAACTAAAAACAATGACAATACGATCGCACGCAATAAACGTGCAAGTCACGAGTACCACCTAGAGGAACGCTTTGAAGCGGGCCTGGAGTTACAAGGTTGGGAAGTAAAATCGTTACGCGCGGGTAAAGCAAATATTGCCGATAGTTATATCTTCCTGAAAAATGGAGAGGCTTGGTTATTAAATGCAACATTCCCGCCCCTAATCGCAGCATCTTCACATGTAGTTTGCGAGCCTTTACGTTATCGTAAGCTTTTACTGAAACGACGTGAGCTTGATAACCTGATGGGTAAAGTAGATCGCCAAGGTTATTCTATTATTCCTATCTCTTTATATTGGAAAAAAGCATGGGTTAAAATATCTTTTGCACTAGCAAAAGGTAAACAAGACCATGATAAACGTGCCGATGTAAAAGACAGAGAGTGGCAAGTTCAAAAAGAGCGCATGATGAAACATGACGTGCGTTAAACATCTTTAAATTCAAAGTGTTGTTATTTTGAACTGTTTTGAATGGAAAGTGTCCAACAAGTATAAATAAATGCAAATGCGATAGAGATAACACTATCTTCATCGCTGAGTGTTTGTTATTATTGACCTGTTGATAAGGTAATACCTATCAACCACTGTGGGGATGATTTAGGACTCGACGAGATTCTTGAAACCCAAGGTGCATGCCGAGGTGACGGCTGGCCTCGTAAAAAGCCGTCAACGTTATAGTTGCAAACGACTCTAACTACTCTCTAGCAGCTTAGGCTTGCTAGCCTTCCACCCACGTTTCTCCTATGGGCAGGGATTCGGAAGGTCATTTACATTTGGATAGCGAGGGAACCTTGTTCGAGGGTGAACCGCGAAATAGTATCGGACTCGCTTTTTGGTATCCTGTCTGTCGGAGATCAACGAGTTAACCAAAAGACTGACTAAGCATGTAGTACCGAGGATGTAGGCTTTTCGGACGGGGGTTCGACTCCCCCCATCTCCACCACCTACTGGTCCGACAAGGACCGTAAAAGACCCGCAAAGCTCATAACCAAAGGCTTTGCGGGTTTTTTTATGTCTGGTAGGGTACGAGGAGGATCACTGACATCCGTTACTTTAACTAGTACTATATCTAGTACCAGCCCAACTAAGCAAAGGACGGTACTAGATAATGGCCAGAACTAACCCACTAACCAATACTGAAGTTAAACAGGCAAAACCGATACTTAAAGATGGAAAGCTAAAAGCAAAAAAACTTTCTGACGGTGATGGTTTGCAATTAAAGATCGCAACTAATAGCACTAAAAGTTGGATCTTAAATTTTAAATGCCCCTACACCAAAAAAATGACCTCAATGAGTTTTGGTCTCTACCCGGCAATATCTTTATCTGAAGCAAGAAAATTAAGACAATCTGCAAGGGAGCTATTAGCCAAAGGCTTAAACCCCAAACATGAAAAAGATTTAAAATCTCAGTTAGAAGACGAAGCC
>JBALXF010000420.1:0-3238 GCA_036961085.1 Psychromonas sp. | reverse complement strand
TTGAAATGGGACTAAATATTGAAATTTGGCGTTATGCTGATCTTGGAAAACTGCGACAAGTATTATTAAACCTGATTAGCAATGCGATTAAGTTCACGCAGCGCGGCAGTATCGTTTTATCTATATCTGCAAGTAATGAAAATCAAGCGGGCTCATCGGAGATTACCTTTTCAGTGACCGATACAGGTTGTGGTATTGCTAAAGATAAACAAACACTCGCATTCGAAGCATTTGCTCAAGTGAAAAATTTACAAACTGCAACAGGTACAGGCTTAGGTTTAGCAATATGCCAGCATTTGGTTAGTGCAATGCAAGGGCGTTTATCTGTGATAAGTGAAGAAAATCGCGGTAGCTGCTTTTCGTTTACAATAGCTGCTGATAAAGCCTCTACTGAGGCGGTTCAGGCACAACAAATAGTAATGACGCCATCAACTGCCTTATCACAACGCTATAACGTTTTAATTGTTGAAGATAATGAAATCAACCTTGATGTTGCTTGTGCTTTAGTTGATAAGCTTGGGCATCAGGTAACTGCAGCTAAAAATGGCACTAGTGCGCTTAAATACATGTTAGAAAACCACTATGACTTAGCCTTACTTGATATCAATTTACCGGATATTGATGGCGTCACGCTGTCCAAAAAACTCAAAGCTATCGCTAAACAAAAACACTATCCGGTTAAGACGATCGCGGTGTCAGCTCATGTTTTCAATGAAGATATTGCTAAGTTTATTGCATCAGGTTTTGATGGTTTTGTTGCAAAACCGGTGCAAATGAAAAAGCTGAAACCAAGTATTGCCCAAGTCATGTTAAATGTTGCAGGCTCGATTCATCAACCCCTTGAAAAAGGGAAACCTGTGATAGAGCTTGTAAATGAAACTAAATTAGGTGTTGTAGCAGAAGCGAACAAAAACAATGATTTCCCCAAAAATGAAAATGAAAATGACTATCGTCATTCGATATTATTCGATTTCGATATCCCTAACCAAGATATTGAGTATCTAGGCGTAGAGAAAGTGAAGCAACTTACGCAGTTATTTTGCCAACAAATGAATAATGAATACAATGATTTTTGCAAGTTATCGGCTCATCAACAACAGCAAAAACTTCATAAACTAAAAGGTGCTGCTATTGCGTTAGGCTTAGTTAGATTACACCACTTATGTGAACAATTAGAGTCACATTGCGAAACTGAAGCACTTAATAATCAGCAGTTATTTATACTTGATGAATTAATCACTCAATCATCTGTTGAGCTTGAGCAATATGCTAAAAATATTTAAACGCATTTTATTATGTTCAATAAAACTTAGAAAGGACTCAATAAGTGAATTCTTGATTACTTTATTCGTTTTGCAAATACACCAAGGATCTCGCTGATAACTTTGTCGTAGCGCAGTGTAGTACTGAACTGATATTCATGTAAGATAATGTTTATTATGGATAATAGCTGGGTCAGAAAACTTTTTTAGGCATACTTCTAGAGTATTACTGCGCCACCAGTTAATTTAATGGAGATATCAATGTACCAACCAAAACAAGAATCTAAACACAGTATTCTCCACAACTATCGCAGCGCCTTTACTGCCTGCACTTATAAGACTGCTCGTAATCTCGAGTATTCTATGAAACAAAGGTTACAAAACCTAGCAGATGCGTCTGCGGTAGAGGAGTTAAATGACGTTTATGGTAGTGGCGAATTAATTGAAAACTTTGAAAATGAAGTTGCTGAGTTATTAGGTAAAGAATCCGCTGTTTTCATGCCAAGCGGTACCATGGCTCAACCCATCGCCTTACGAATTTGGGCTGATCGTGCAAAAACAAATTATATTGCATTACCTCCTAGCAGCCACCTAAATTTGCATGAGCATAATAGTTATCAAGTATTATATGGACTAAAAGGTATCAACATCGGAGAAGATCATTTATTGCCCACGTTAGATGATTTGAAAGGTGCTGCATGTGACCCTCTGGCAGCAATCTTGTTAGAACTACCTATGCGCGAAATTGGCGGTCAGCTGCCCAGTTGGAGTGAATTAGTTGAGCAAAGTGCATGGGCTAAACAAAATAATATTAAATTACATATGGATGGTGCGCGCCTTTGGCAATGTCCGCCTGCTTACAATAAGAGTCTTGCGCAGATTTGCAGTGTATTTGACTCAGTCTATGTGAGTTTTTACAAAGATCTGGGTGGTATCGCTGGAGCTATATTAGTAGGAGATAAAGATTTTATCTCTTCTGCAAAAGTGTGGAAAAAGCGTTGCGGTGGTAACTTACACGCACTTTATCCCTATCTGCTTGCTGCACGAGAAGGTCTAAAAACAAACTTGCCGGATATGCCTAAACGTCGAAATAACGCACTGTGGTTTGCGCAAAAGCTCAATACTTACCCTTTATTTCAGACTTGGCCATTAGTGCCGCAGACGAATATGTTTCGTTTACGCATAAACGCAGATCCAGACACTTTTCTCAGTAAAGCTACACAATGGATGACCGATAACAAAGTCGCATTAATTACCGCTCCTTATAAAATAGGTGAAGATTATTGTTTATCTGAAATCACCATAGGCAATGCAGTTGAGCAAAAAACGCAACAACAATGGGAAGCGTTGCTAGCGTCTTTTGTTGACGCTGTTTCTTAGATTACTGCAGGGCGCATTCTTTTTGTTGCAAGTCGGCTACTGTAAAGATAGCGGGTAGCTGAGAGCTCTCTAATTGGGATTAGAAAATCACATCAAGCACAAGGAGTGGCTGTTATTTAACATTGTATGAGAGGGATATCTTGCCAGTTGGTAGTGTATTGTGGGCTAAGAAATGCACGACGCATTGCCCATTGGGGATTAATGCCTTGGCTTGCATGAAACAGCGTATTACTTCCGTATTTATGATTAATTGTATCCAGCACATTCATCAAAGCGGGATTATGTTTATTTTGATTAAAAAGATCTAGTTGTTGCTGTTGTGCGCTGACTAAACTAACTAGTCCAATACCTATTTTGTAATAAGCAATACCAGGCTGAAATAGCGCATTAATATCATCATTAATGGCTTTAATGATCACACTAGTATCATTACAAGCAGGGGTAAAATGCTTCACTACTTTAAAACTACGTGGCTGCTTATCAAAAGGGCTATTAGTGGCAAAGGCAATTAAAGTGCTACATAAAGAGCCTTGTTGGCGAGCCTTGGCACAGGCAATCGCAGCATGTTTAGTCAATGCTTGTTGTAATGAATCAAT
>JBALXF010000041.1:0-11819 GCA_036961085.1 Psychromonas sp. | reverse complement strand
CTCTAGGAGTTTGTTGGTTCGGACTTGGTGAGTAACTTGCGTTAGTTGCCTTGTCTGTGGGGTCGCATTATAGGGATCCAGTTCACATTGGCAAGCGTTTATTTGCATAAATATCGATTAATTTTACAATCAATTTTAACCACCAGCTTACAAACAAGTTACCCACAATAACCACCATGTTATCCACAAAGTTATTATTATTTGGTGTTTAAATTGTTTCCACTAGGCTAGCTAAATCGTCAAAAATGCCATCAGCTGCTTTTTCACCTTCAGATGTGATTTGTTTACCTGTTTTTACTAAATAGTTAAGCTTAACCCCAGCCGCTTGCCCTGCTTGGATATCCGAAATTTTGTCACCAACTAAGATTGACTCTGTTACATCAATATTAAGATCATCAATGGCAGTCAATAACATCCCTGCTTTAGGTTTTCGACATTCACAGTCAACTTTATATTCGCCAATACCTTTTTCAGCATGATGTGGACAATAATAGATACCATCTAATTCCACACCACGATCAACTAATGACCAATCCATCCATTCAGTTAATGTATTAAACTGCTCTTCACTAAAGTATCCACGAGCGATCCCAGATTGATTAGTAATAACAACTAATAGGTAGCCTTTTTCTTTTAGCTTTATACAAGCTTCAATAGCCCCTTCTATAAACTCAAAGTCATCGACAATAGAAACATACCCATTATCTACGTTTAAAACACCATCTCTGTCTAAAAAGACGGCGCGTTTACCTTTAGTTGTTGTCATATTGTTTCCTTCTCTGTTTCAGAGCTTTTAAAAAATGCTATTATGCCATTCATCATCAAAGCATCCTATTTATAAAGAGACTCTTATTATGCTACGTTTTTTAATTCTTTTTTGTTGCTCACTTTTTTTAACTGCCTGTAGTAATTTTGATTATTCGACCAACCTTGATAAGGAGAATTTTGATGAGTACTTTAAACCTTCTCAGGTGACTGTTTATGAAAAAGATCAATTAGATGATCTAGATTACCAATTTATTCGTGCTGTTGAAGGTAGTAGTTGCCAAGAAGAACCAAACGATCGCCCAGCAGATATAAAAGTAGCACGGACTAACGCCCGTATTCACGCTGCAAATATCGATGCTAACGGTATAGTGTTCCAATCTTGCATCAGCTTTCCTGAAGACAAAAGCTGTATTACGAACATAATCTGTTATGCACAAGCATTAGATGTTTCATTTCCCGTAGAAGAGTAATTACTGTGCTTGAAAAAATTGGGATAATACATTCTCCTTATAAAGAAAAGTTTGCGGTTCCTCGTCAACCTGGTCTAGTACCTAGTGCGGTTGCCGAATTAGAAATATTGCCTCCTTATAATGATATTAATGCTTTTATAGGCTTAGAAGACTTTAGCCATCTTTGGTTAGTTTTTCTATTTCATAAAAATGTGGAGCCTACGAATGATAAAAAGTGGAACCCGACAGTACGCCCTCCAAGGTTGGGCGGTAATAAGCGTTTAGGTGTTTTTGCTACACGCTCCCCTATTCGTCCCAATCCTATTGGATTATCATTGGTCGAATTTCACGGTATAAAAAAAATAGACGGCAAGATTTTTCTACAATTAAGCAATATTGACTTGGTAGATGGAACTCCGATCATTGATATCAAACCTTATATACCTTATGCCGATGCAAAGCCGGAAGCGACTGCGGGCTTTGCTCAAACAACTCCCCCCGCATTAATGGAGATACAATTTAGCTCTCAGGCCTTAACTCGCATTGAGATGCATAAAGTTAATTTCCCCAATATTAAACAATTGATAACAGAAGTATTGCAACAAGACCCAAGACCCGCGTATAAAAAGGGCAAGATAGATACTAAAACCTATGCGGTACACTTATTGGACTTTAATGTTTCGTGGATTAATGAAAGAATGATCACTCAGGTCATTGATATTGAAACTATTAATAAGTAAAAACAGGAGTCAACATACGCTGCGGTGAGATCTTGCGAAATAGTAACCACTTACTGCGCCAACAATGCTTCCAAGCATGTGGCTTTCAAAAGAAACTCCCATACTAGTTGGTAATATGCCGGAGACTAGTCCTCCATAAAAGATTAATGTCATTAGTGATATCAAAATATGTAACATGTTCCTACGCACGAAACCATAAACAACCAAGTACCCCCAAAATGCATAAATAACTCCACTCATGCCGATATGGACACTATCGCCGCGAGCGAATAACCACACTAAAAAACCTGTCGCAATAATATGCATTGTAAATATAAGCCAAAAGCGTCTTACACTTTCGAGTCCAATCAAGGTACCGAATATAACAAAGGGGAAAAAATTAGAAAATAGATGCTGCCAGTTAGCATGTAAAAATGGAGCGTAGAAAATGCCTAATAAACTATTGGGTGAACGCGGTATTATACCGAATTGATTTAAATTAACGGGTGATAGACTGCTTATTATATAGATGAAAACACAGAAAATCATGACGGCTAAACTCGATTGTGCAGATGACAAGTATCTTTGCATATATATCCATAGAAAGTTTTAAAATAAACTATTACCCTTATGCAAGATATAGAGAGGAAATTATTCCTCCAAATTTATGTCAACAAGGGCAATAGGATCACTATTTAAATTTCAAGTGAATATTAAATATACTCTATCACGATAAAGGTGTGAGAATTATTTCAACTCGGCGATTTTGCGCACGTCCTTGTTTAGTATCATTATTAGCAATAGGATTAGCAATTCCCATGCCTGTTGCAGAAACACGATTACCATCTACTTTTTGACTAGTAATGTATTGCGAAACTTCACTTGCGCGCACTTGTGACAAGCGTAAGTTGTACGATTTAGAGCCGGTACTATCTGTAAACCCAAGCACATTAAGTTTTGTTTCGTCGTACTCTTTAGCTACTAAAACTACGCTGTTTAACACGTCTTTAGCTCTGGCACTTAATACTGTTTGATCTACACCAAAAGTTACTTCATTTGGCATATTAAGTATAATATTATCGCCATCACGAGTAATGCTCACTCCTGTAGATTGCAACTGCTTACGCAACTCGGCTTCTTGGATATCCATGTAATAACCGATACCGCCCCCTACTGCGGCGCCAGATGCTGCACCAATTAATGCCCCTTTACCACGATCGCTTTTACTTGAAGCTGCCATACCGATTAACGCTCCCGAGATTGCACCAAGAGCGGCTCCACCAGCCGCATTAGATATTTCATCTTCTCCCGAGTAAGGGTTCGGCATTGAACATGCTGATAACAAAAATGTAGCAGCTAGCAATGAGCAAGGTAATAATGATTTTTTTGATTTAATAAACATGATTCTTCCCTGAAGTGCACAGATAAAATGTAAGTGCATAAAACTGATTTATAGTTAGAGAGCGATTATAGATAAGATAGATAGACAGTAAACCAAAGACTAAACATAATGTAAACTAGTTAAACTATTTATAACTACAAAAAAGATATAACTTGACTCTATAAAAAAAGAAAACGGGCAATGCTGTATTATTAAGCGCTTTATTTATCACTTTTCACCTACAAGATTGCTAAATAAATAACCTAATTCAGCTAAATCGACCTTAAAACTCAAATAAATTTTATAAATAGACGAAGAAACCTTTAGTCATGCCACTTCCACTGTTAAAATCCCCTTTCATTAACGACCAATGCTATCAATTAAGGATATCTATGCGTACCAGCAATTATTTACTTTCAACTCAAAAAGAAGCACCAAGCGATGCGGTAATCGTAAGTCACCAACTTATGTTACGTGCAGGTATGATCCGAAAATTAGCATCAGGATTATATACTTGGCTACCAACAGGTTTACGCGTATTACGCAAGGTTGAAAAGATCGTACGTGAAGAGATGGAACGTGCTGGCGCTATTGAGATATTAATGCCTGTTGTACAACCTGCAGATCTCTGGATGGAGACTGGACGTTGGGATAAATACGGTGGTGAATTACTAAGAGTAAAAGATCGCCATAGCCGTGATTTTGTTTTAGGTCCAACTCATGAAGAAGTGGTTACAGAGCTAGTACGTAAAGAAGTAAACAGCTATAAACAGTTGCCTTTAAACTTATTCCAAATACAAACAAAATTCCGTGATGAAACTCGCCCTCGTTTTGGTGTTATGCGAGCGCGCGAATTTACCATGAAAGATGCTTACTCTTTCCATCTTGGACAAGAATGTTTAGAAAAAACTTACCAAGATATGTTTGCTGCATACTGTCGTGTTTTCGAGCGTTTAGGCCTTGAGTATCGTCCGGTTATTGCTGATACTGGTAGTATTGGTGGTAGTGCATCACATGAGTTCCACGTGCTTGCAAAAAGTGGTGAAGACGCTATCGTATTTTCTTCTGAAAGTGATTATGCTGCTAATGTTGAAAAGGCAGAAGCACTTGCTCCTACTTTTGATCGTCCGGCTGCAAGCTCAGAAGTTAGTGTCGTAGAAACACCGAATATTCATACTATTGAAGAAGTTGCAACGGCTTTAAATATTAAATCAAGCCAAGTAGTGAAGACATTATTAGTTGAAGGAAGCTGTGAAGAAGGTCAACAAGCACCTGTTGTTGCACTTGTACTTCGTGGCGACCACAACCTGAATGAGATTAAAGCAGAAAATATCGAAGGTGTTGCTAGTCCATTAACTTTTGCTAATGCACAGCAAATTGAAGCGGCTGCAAATTGTGATGCTGGTTCTATCGGTCCTAAGGGATTAGATATTCGCATTATTGTCGACCGTAGTGCAGATAAATTAGCTGACTTTGTATGTGGTGCTAATGAAACAGGTAAACATTTACAAGGTGTTAACTGGGATCGTGATATCAGTAACTTTGAAGTAGCTGATTTACGTGATGTGGTTGAAGGAGATCCAAGCCCTTGTGGTAAAGGTAAGTTATCAATTACTCGTGGTATTGAAGTGGGTCATATTTTCCAACTTGGTGAATCTTACTCGCAAGCAATGAATGCTGCAGTGCTTAACACTCAAGGTAAAAATCAAGTACTCACTATGGGTTGTTACGGTATTGGTATTTCTCGTATTGTTGCTGCAGCTATTGAGCAAAATAACGATAAAAACGGCATCATCTGGAATAATACGCTTGCACCTTTCTCTGTGGTTATTGTTCCAATGAACATGAAAAAATCTCACCGAGTAGCAGAGCTTGCTGAAAAATATTATGCAGAGTTACAAAATGCAGGTATTGATGTGTTATTTGATGATCGTAAAGAACGTCCTGGCATCATGTTTGCTGACGCAGAGTTAATCGGTGTTCCACATACAATAGTGATTGGTGACCGTAGCTTAGATAATGGTGTAGTCGAATATAAAGACCGTGTATCAGGTGAGAAACAAGAAGTTGCGATTGATGACGTGATTAGCCTAATTAAAGCTAAACTCGCTTAAATAAAAGTAATTTAACGATCTATGAAGCCAGTATGTCCATACTGGCTTTTTTGTTTGTACAAGTTTTAAACTTTAATGCCATACTATAAAATCACTCTTTTATGGATGAAAAAAATGATAAAACCGTTCCAGAAACTCATACCTTTAACCCTATCTATTGTATTTTATAGCGCATTCACATTTGCGGAAAACAACATGCCAAATAATCCTTATCAATTAACAACTGAAGACCAATTAACTGAGGATTTCAATCCGCAAATAGAGACCTTTTGGGCTAAACAAGCAAGGTCAGATTCATTTCAGGGAATTGATAATAAAAGAATTCATACAGTTAGTATTAAAACTGGTAATGACAATGCCATCGTTATTAGCCAAGGGCGTAATGAAAGTGTATTAAAATATAAAGAACTTGCTTATGACCTCAATAAACAGGGCTATGACTTATACTTAATTGATCATCGCGGACAGGGTTTTTCTGAGCGTTTAGGTGGCGATCAACACCGTGGACATGTCGATAAATTCGATCATTACCCTGCAGACTTAAATATCTATATCAACTCTCTAGGTTTATCTGAAAATTACCAGAATAGTTATCTGTTAGCACACTCAATGGGAGGGGCGATCAGCGCATTATATTTGCAGCAATATAAACATCCATTTGATGCCGCTATTTTATTTAGCCCGATGCTTTCAATTAACTTAGGTTCAGTTCCAACAAGCATAGCCAAAGCTTTAACTGCGACAAGCGGTCATGTTTGTAGTTGGTTTAGCGATCAAGCTTGTTATGTTTTTGGCGGTAGTGAATACAAACGTAAAACATTCGCTAATAATGACTTAACCTCTAGTGAAGTACGTTTTGAGGCATCACAGAAGACATTTGAACAGTACCCCACCACCCAGCTTGGTGATGGCAGCATGCACTGGGTATCGCAAAGTATTAGCGCAACTCAACAAGCTGTTGACAATGCGGAAAAAATTACTATTCCTATTTTATTAGTTCAAGCGGGTTCCGATTCAGTGGTAACCGCTGAAGGACAAAATGAATTTTATAAAAATCTAAAGCAGTGCTCATCTCACCAGTTTTTAAATATCTCAAATGCCAAACATGAGATATTATTGGAGAGCGATCAATATAGAGTGCCGGCCTTAAATACAACACTGCAATTTTTAGAAAATTCACAACAAGGTAAATTAAAATGTACAAAATAGCGATATCAGATCTTGATGGAACATTATTAGGTGAAAACCACCGTATTTCAGACAAAACAAAACAAAGTATTGAGTCTTGGTTAGATAGTGGCAAAAAATTTGTTATTGCCACAGGTAGACACTACATAGAAGCCAAGCATTTACAAAAAGAGTTAAGTACTCCAATCTATTTAATTAGCTCAAATGGCGCACGTGTTCACGATCCTGTTGGAAATATTATTCATCAACAAGATCTACCCAGTGAAATAGCCGAAGATATTTGCAACACTGAATTTGATCCAACAGTACAAATAAATCTATTTACCGACCAAAATTGGTTCACTAACTTTCGAATCCCTGAATTAGATGATATGGGCTTAGATGCTGGATTTGATTGTGTCGTCAGCGATTTAGCTAACCTCGATAAGAGTAATATTATAAAAGTCTTTTTTTGGGCAGAACCTGAAAAATTACAGGTCATTTATGAGTTATTAGTGGCGCGTCACGGCGACAAAGTTAATTTAACCTTCTCGTTAGAAAAGTGCCTAGAGGTAATGCATGCAGATACCAATAAAGGCCATGCTGTTCTCGCTGTATTAAAAGAAAAAGGCCTAGATGTATCTGATGCAGTCGCCTTTGGTGATGGTATGAATGATGTTGAGATGTTGCAAACAGTTAGTAAGCCTGTATTGATGGCAAATGCGCAACTCGCTTTACGAAAGATATTACCCAATGCGGAACTTACCTTATCTTCAAAAAAAGATGGAGTCGCAGTCATGCTCGACAAATTTTTAACAGCTAGCGATCAATAAATTAAAAAATTTTCAAAAGGGAAAGTTGACCCGTTATGCCGAATTAATACTGGTTAAGCATAATATTAAACTTTCCCCTGATTAACTAACTTCCAAATCACGGCTTTATAGCATTGTTCAGGGTAAACAATTTGATATTTATTGCTTATACGAGTTGTTAATATTCTTACTCTGCTTAGATGAAACAAAGAATTTAAAGCATTTATTGCTAGATATATATCATAAATCCTATCTGAATAAAGATCGCTTATAGTCAGCGAAGCAAAAGCCCTGTTATACTAAATCGAAGTGAATTAGTTCCCCTCTCCCTCTTTATTAATTCAGACTAAGGTTTTTTATGCGTTTAAGCGATTTTTTTTTATTAACAACTCCTCTTTTTTTTATTGCTGCATGTAGTTCGACCCCATCGCCTGAAACAGTTCCGGAAAGCGCCCAAGATATACCGGTTATTCAAGAAGATTTTGTGAAATTATTAGATATTAACTTCCGAGGTCAACTTAGTTTTGACAATGGTGAAGGAGTTTTTAGCGCTTGTGGTTCAAACGAAAAATTCGCGGTTAAGTCTAATACTAGTTTGCGTAATATTTATGGACAAATTTCAGCGACTAAACAAGCCCCCGTTTATATAGAATTTTCAGGTGAAGTTGCATTCCCTAAGGATAAAGATAACAGCTCAACTGCAGCATTGATGAGAGTTGATCGAGTGCATCATATGGCACTGGCAAAAGCCTCTTTACAATGTGCAAAACCTGTCGATGATTTTTTATTTAAAGCAAAAGGAGACGATCCTTATTGGCGTTTAAATATCGATGGAGAAAAACTTTATTTTGCTACTAAAGCCAGCAATCAAGCTTATAACTTACAAGATGCAAATTTTCAAACAACCCAGATTAATCAAGTCAATTCTATCAGTGCTAACGGAGAGCGTTTGGATTTGAGTATACAACCCGGTCATTGTTACGACTTAAAAGAAAATGAGTACTGGGGATTTACTACCAAAGTAGACTCTGTGTGGGGGCAACTTAAAGGTTGTGGCGAGCCTGGCTGGGCAAATGCAGGTACCCCATTTACTGGTTACTATCTTAATAACACTCCCTATGAAACCATTAATTTAACGTTAAACTCAGATTATAGTGTTGAATATAATGAAAAAAGAGATGGTCAAGAAATAGTGAAAAGTGGTTATTGGAAAACCAACTCTCCAGAACAAGTGGTCGTCATGTTCACTCAACAAGGCAATAAAACACTACGTGAAGAAGTAGTCTTTCTTCGTGAGGGGCTAACCCTTATTAGCAGTCGAATTAATAAAAACAATATTATTACAGAGCTTGCTGCACCAGGTTTATTATTTAATAAAATGAGCGGTCAAGAAATTGCGGAAATAAACACTCCCAATAAAGTAGAAAGAGCGTTAACGGCTCAACAAATTACGCCATCTAACAAAATTGATATTGAAGTGCAAAAAGCAGTGAATCAATATTTTAAAATCAACCGTACTAACCCTCGAAATACAAAGTTTAGTTCCGTAAAGTATGATTTGAATGGTGATGGCATTGAAGATGCCATTGTTTTACTTGATTGGTGCTCTGCAAATGGTTGCGAAATGCTTATTTTTGAAGGTAGTAAAAAAGGTTACACTTTTTCAAGCCGAGTATCGCGGGTTCACCCGCCACTAATCGTTTCAAGTAGTCAGCATTTTTTATGGCAAAGCTTACTCACAGAAAGAAACCAACAGTGGTTAAAACTTGATTTTGATGGCATTAGTTACCCAATACAGACTAAAAACTTGTCAGCAGTTAATAAAGAGCAATATGAGACAGATATCGTTTTATTTAATCAAGGCATACCAACTAATTGGTTTCCAGTAAAAATGTAATTTTGGAAAAAGGGGCTTTGCCCCTTTTCTATTTATGAAGCACGAATAAAAGTATCTCTCTTCATTCATTCATTCATTCATTCATTCATTCATTCATTCATTATTTGTTCAAAAAACGCCTGTTCAAAACGATATTTAGGTGCTTTAACGCCCCTAGATGAAGGTGACCTTGCATCTTCTTCTGTAAGGTTATAACCATTGAGCATTAATACAAATAAACGAGGTCCTTGTTTACTTTCCACAACACCTAATAAATTTGCGACCCCTTTCATTGATCCTGTTTTTGCAATAACCTTGCCCTTTAATAGGTCTCCTCGCAGGCCTCTATGATATTTCATCGTACCGTCTACCCCTGCCACTGCAAATGTAGATAATAAATTCAGCTTATCGTCATTCTTATAAACATAGTTAAGTACTGACATAAACAAGTCAGCACTCATTAGATTATGACGCGATAAGCCTGAGCCATCTGCAATATAGGCATTTTGCAAATCAATCCCTTGTTTTTCTAAGATATTTTTAACCGCTTTAGCACCATTACGAAAGTTACCTGAGTTGTTGAAATAACTTGCTCCGACAGTTTTAAATAAACTATCAGCAATTAAGTTATCTGACTTTTTCATCATTATCTGCAACAGTTCATCTAATTTAGGAGAGTGATGCAGAACCAATACTTCCTGCTTTACCTGCGGCCAGTGAGTCTGCTCAAGTATAATATCGCCCTCTAATTTAATGCCCTGTCGCTTTAACTCAGCTGCAATTATTTGCTGTGTATATTGAAAAGGATCATTAATCGCAAAGGAAAGAGCCAAAGCATTCTTTCTAGGTACCATACAGCCCCATAAATGATAACGATTGCCGCTATTTCGAGTCAGCTCCAGTTCACAAAATGTGTACGCTTTTTGCTTGCTGGTCACCACATCAACATCACTACTAATATCTACCGGTTCATGATCGGGAATGAACAACCTGGCTTTTTTTCCATCACTTGCATTAACACTTAAATTACCAAATACACAATTTCTATTAACGATAATTGCATTACTAGGTGAAGTATAACAAACACCTAAATCATTCCAGGGTTGCCCATTACTCCATTGGTAACCACTAAAGTGAGCAGAATTAATAATAAAATCGCCCTTTATTCTTTCAATATTTAGCGATTTCAAAGCATTAAGCATGGTACTAATATCACTTCGCGATAAGGTAGGATCCCCAACAAATCGCATTCGTATATCACCTCGATGAGCATTATTTTTAATTTTTGTAAACTCACCTTCGAGAGTCGTTTGGTAAGTAAAATCCTCACCTAGCTGTAATTTTGCAGCCGTCGCAGTCAACAACTTTTGCATACTTGCGGGAGTACGTAATGTTTCTGACTGCTGTTTTGTAATAGTAGTATTACTCGCAGGGTTAAATACCTGATAAGAAAGCTGTGTCCCTTTAGGTAATAAAGGGTGCAAGTCTTGAAACTGATCTGCTAATAAATTCACAGGTACAACAAAAAAGATAAAACACACGAGGCGTTTAAGCATAAATTAACTCTCCAAAAAATGTCTCACTCATCATACTCCGGATTTCTAAATAACTTCAATCTGATTCTATTGGATATCGAATAACATAGATAAACAAGCTTATTTTTGTCGTGAAAAACACACAATTAATGATGCTGCAGTGGTATAATTTTTCCATTGTCAATGGTTAACTATGAGTCTGAAACATATGAACAATCCGCTATACCAAAAGAATATCATTTCTATCGCTGATCTTTCCCGTGTTGAGCTTGAGCTAATATTAAAAACAGCACATTCATTAAAACAAACCCCGCAGCCAGAACTACTAAAAAATAAAGTTGTTGCAAGCTGTTTTTTTGAAGCCTCTACGCGCACCCGACTATCATTTGAAACTGCTGTACAGCGTTTAGGTGGTAGCATCATCGGTTTTGACAGTGGTGGTAACACCTCTTTAGCACAAAAAGGAGAAACCTTAGCAGATTCAGTGAAAGTCATTGCTTCATATGCAGATGCCTTTTTTATGCGTCATCCACAAGAAGGAGCGGCACGTTTAGCCTCTGAATTTACTGATATTCCTGTTATTAATGGTGGAGATGGTGCCAACCAGCATCCTACGCAGACATTATTAGATCTGTTTACCATCTATGAAACACAAAACAGACTCGATAACTTGAATATTGCGTTTGTCGGTGACTTAAAATATGGCAGAACCGTGCACTCGTTAGCACAAGCATTATCGCTATTTAACTGTAACTTTTATTTTGTTGCCCCAGACGCGTTAGCAATGCCTGACTATATATTAGAAGAGTTAAGTGAAAACGGTAATACCTATTCAGTGCATACAAGTATTGAAGAAGTCATTGATTCACTCGATGTGCTATATATGACGAGAGTACAAAAAGAACGCTTTGACGAAACTGAATATCAACATATTAAATCAGCATTTTTATTGAATGCGAATATGTTAGGCAATGTGCGAGAAAACCTTAAAGTATTAC